>JAZGDH010000099.1:0-2441 GCA_036477555.1 Acidobacteriota bacterium | reverse complement strand
GTGAGCTCGAAACGCTTGCCAACCGTGTGGCCACCGGCGTGCGTCGAAGCGGGTTCGCGAGCGGCGACGGGATCGCGCTGTACATGCCGATGACGCCCGAATGCGTGGCCGCCTACCTCGGCATCATCCGGGCCGGATGTCGCGTGATCTCGGTCGCCGACAGCTTCTCGCCTCTTGAGTTGGCGCGGCGCTGCCGGCTCGGCAGCGCCGGGACCGTCCTGACCGTCGAATCGTACGTGAGGGCCGGGAAGAGGATCGATCTCCTGTCGAAGGTGATCGAGGCCGGCGTGCCGAAGGCGATCGTGATCCCGGCGGGGCCGGGCGGCTCACCGGATGCTCCCCGGCTGCGCGCGCAGGATCTGATGTGGGAGGATCTCCTCGCCGCGCCGGAAGGGCTCGAACCGGGTGCGGCCGATCCGGATGAGGTGACCAACGTCCTGTTTTCCTCGGGCACCACCGCCGAGCCGAAGGCGATTCCCTGGACGCACCTCACGCCGATCAAGTGCGCCATGGACGGTCATTTCCATCACGATATCCGCGGCGGAGACGTCGTCGCCTGGCCGACCAACATCGGCTGGATGATGGGGCCGTGGCTGATCTACGCCTCGCTCATCAACGACGCCGCGATGGCGCTGTACGAAGGGGCCCCGATCGGCGAGGGGTTCGCGCGGTTTGTCCGCGACGCGCGTGTCACGATGCTTGGTGTCATCCCGTCGATCGTGCGCGCCTGGCGCGAGAGCGGCAGCGTGAAGGAGCGGGCCTGGGATTCGGTGCGCGTTTTCTCGTCGACCGGCGAACCGTCGAACCGCGAGGATTATCTGTGGCTGATGAGTCGTGCGGGGTACCGAGCGCCGGTCATCGAATACCTGGGCGGCACGGAGATCGGCGGAGGACACATCACCGGGACGGTCGTTCAGCCCGCGTCGCCGGCGACCTTCACGACGCCGGCGCTCGGAATCGATTTCGCCATTCTCGGCGAGGACGGCCGCGAGGCGTCGGAAGGGGAACCCGGAGAGCTTTTCCTGGTCCCGCCCGCCATCGGGTTGTCCCAGCGCCTGCTGAACCGGGACCATCACGAGGTGTATTACGCCGGCTGCCCGGCGGGGCCGGACGGGCAGGTCCTGCGCCGGCACGGGGATCAGATCGCCCGATTGCCTGGAGGATTTTTCAAGGCGGAGGGGCGCTCGGACGATACGATGAACCTGGGTGGGATCAAGGTCGGTTCGCTGGAGCTCGAGCGGGTCGTCGATGAGCACCCGGACATCTATGAGAGCGCGGCGGTCGCGGTGCGGCCGGGAGGGGAGGGGGCCGACCGGCTCGTCCTGTTCATCGTCCCCTCCGGGCAGGTCAACCGGGATCGCCTGGCCGCCGATCTGAAAACCCGGATCGCCGCGCGCCTCAACCCGCTCTTCAGGATCGAGGATCTGGTCCTCGTCGACGCTCTCCCCCGTACCGCCTCCAACAAGCTGATGCGCCGCGAGCTGCGCAGCCGCTACCTCGCCCCGTCCGACTGAGAACCTGACGGCCCGGGTTCAGATGGCGATGTCCTTGATGACGTCCAGAATGAGGCGGGACTCTCCGTTCATCAGCACGATGTCGGCGCCAACCCGGATTCTCAAATGCCCATCCGGGATTCTCGAGAGCTGCTTCTCCAGATCGGCCGGCAGTCGATCACCTTCCAGCCCGGGAGGAAGGTGCCCTTTGCGCGCGATCTGTTTGCGCAACCCCGGCGGAAGCTGCTCCTTCTTCGCGAGACCGGGCGGCAGGTTCTTGCGGCCCCTCTCGTAGTGATTCCGGATGATGCGCCGGTCGTCATTCGTAAAACGAATGTCGACGGCGACCCCGGGGCCGCCATACAAAACCCCTCCGGAGACTGTGGTCCCGGAGGTGGTGGCGCAACCGGTCGTGACCGGCACGCAGCAGGCGAGCAGCAGGGCATATCCGATCCGTGCTCCGGTTGCGGATGTCATTGTCAAACCTCCTTCAGCTGCGCTCAGGGGGGGTGGCCGCCGCCGCCCGCTCCACCCTGGCGGCGCAGTACTTGTACTCGGGAATCTTGCCGACGGGATCGAGGGCCGGATTGGTCAGGACGTTGGCGGCGGCTTCCGCAAAACAGAAGGGTATGAAGATGACGCCCGCCGGAACGGATCCGTCGCGCCGCGATTTGATCTCGATCGTTCCGCGCCGGGTCAGAACCCGGATCGTTTCGCCGGCCTCGATCCCGAGCCGCCTTAGATCGCGCGGCGAGAGACTGGCGACCGCCTCCGGCTCGATCTCATCCAGGACGCTGGCTCGCAGTGTGATCGCTCCGGTATGCCAGTGCTCGAGCTGGCGGCCGGTGGTCAGGATCATCGGGTAGTCATCATCTGGACGTTCGTCCGGCGGGATGATGTCGGCCGGCACCATCTTTCCGCGACGGCTTGGGGTCGGGAAGCCGTCGC
>JAZGDH010000098.1:0-5988 GCA_036477555.1 Acidobacteriota bacterium | reverse complement strand
AAAGTGCGGGGCCGCGATCGGGGCGCCGCGACGCGGGATCAGGGATCGAAGAAATGGAGCCGACGGCCGGGGTCGAACCGGCGACCTACTGATTACGAATCAGTTGCTCTACCACTGAGCTACGTCGGCCCGGACCCTCGATCACATTGCGATCAGGGCTCGACCGGTATGATAGCCGCATCCATGCGCCTTGCGGGCGAGAATTTGGCCGCCCGTGGCGCCCCGGCCTGAATCCCGGCTACCGACGACCGCACCCGGGACCTGGGGTGACAATTATCGTCACTTCCGACATTCCCTGTCGATCGGACATCTCCGGTCGGGCCACCTCCTCCCTTGCGCGAACCGATTCAAGCACTATCTTCTCAGGAGGTTGCATGACAGGACGACGCCGTATCGGTCTGGCATGGCGGTTGCTTTCTGATGATGCGGCTGGAGAAAGTGAGGCGGATCATGTCGATGTTTCGAAGCGGTCATAGCGGACGAAGCGGCTCCGGCTTCACGCTGATCGAGCTGCTGATCGTCGTGGCGATCATCGGCATCATCGCCGCCATCGCGGTCCCGAACCTGATGAACGCCCTCGACAAGGGAAAGCAGAAGCGCTCGATGGCCGACGTGAAGACGATCTCGACGGCGGTCGAATCGTACGCCATCGACAATACCGTCTATCCGGCCGGCATCACCACATGGGCGTCGCTGAAGACCCACCTGACCCCCTTCTTCATCAGGGACCCGCCCGACGCCGATGGATGGAATGTCGGCTGGGATGCGACCACCGATGCGACCGGGAAGACCTACACCGTGGCGAGCTACGCTAAGGACGCCACGGCCGGCTCCCGTACCGGTGGGAAGACCAACGACTTCGACTGCGATATCGTGTTCCGCAACGGCACGTTCTACCAGTGGCCGGAAGGGACCCAGACCTGAGCCTGTCGGGCCGGCTCGATTTCCTGCCGCCCGCACCACTTCCCGTCGCGCACCCCACGTTGACCCACTCGCGCGCCGCCATCTAGACTCCGCTCCCGCGCCCTCCCGCGCGGGAAGGGGGAACGATTGCCGGGCCCGGCCCGCACCCTTGCTGCGTCGAGGCGCGCCACGACGCGCGTCAAGGCCTCACGTTTCATCGCGACCGCCGTGCCGATTCATCGCGAGGAAGGGGCCCGCGCGGTGCTGGACCGCGTGCGCGCCGAATTCCCCGACGCCACCCACCATTGTTGGGCGTCACGCCTTGCCGCCCGGGGGGATCCGATCGAGCGTTCCGGAGATGACGGCGAGCCGACCGGCACGGCGGGCGCGCCGATCCTGCAGGTGATCCGCCGGGCCGGGCTGATCAACGTGATGCTCGTCGTGACCCGTTATTTTGGAGGTGTGAAGCTCGGCAAGGGGGGCCTGGCCCGTGCCTACCGAGACGCCGCCCGGTCGGTTCTGGACGAAGCGCCGGTGGTGATGCCGGAGCTGCTGCTCGATCTCGAGATCACAGTCAGAATTGAAAGCGACGGCGAGGTCCGGCATCTGGTGGCGAGGCACCGGGGCCGGGTCGATGGCGCCCGCTACGATCGGGAGGGGCGCGCGATCCTGGTGGTCATTCTTCCGGAGCCGGCGCTCGAGGGGCTGCGCGAGGAGCTCGACAGCCTGACACGGGGCGCAGGGTCGATCCGGTCGCTCGGATGAGGCCGGCGGGGCGTCAGCTTGATCCGCTCCCGGGCGGCTGCTATCATCGCGCCGCTCCGGGAGGGCCGCATGGCACTCTTCAAGGACCGTCCCGCGCCGGGGGATGAGAATGATTCCCGGATCGCGGATCTGACCCTCATCGATCGCGACATCACCATCATCGGCGAGATCATCTCCGAGGAGAACATCCGGCTGCGCGGCCGGGTGGAGGGGAACGTCTCGACCTCCGGCTCGGTCGTGATCGAGCCGAACGCCTCGGTCCGCGGCGACATCACTGCCCGGAACCTGATCGTCGAGGGGACGATCGAGGGAACCGCCGTGGTGGCGCGCAAGTTCGAGCTGCGCCCGACCGGATGGATGCGCGGTGATATCCGTGCCTCCATCGTGGCGATCGCCGAGGACTCCTTTCTGAAGGGGAAGGTGCTGGCGACCGAAAAGATCTCGACCAACGCACCGCGGAGGCGCGTGGAAGGGTGAGCGGCCGCCGCGCATCAACCGCTTGACCGGGCATCCTCGCCGGCGGCCCGGCCTCATCCTCTTCCTGGCGGGCGCGGCCATCCTGATGGGCGCTCTCGTTTACTACACGTTCAGCGTGCGTCCGCCGCTCCTGCCTGCCGACCGGGATCATCTTTCCCGCGATCCCGTCGATTGTCTCCGCTGCCATGGTCCGGGGGGCACCGATCCCCGCGGGCCGAACCATCCGTTGAACGATCGATGCTTCGAGTGCCACGAGCGGCCCTAGGAGCCTGTCCGGGTATTGCGGGGGGCCGCGTTCGGGAGGCCGCGCTGCCGGAGCAGTTGCCAGCCGACGACCGGAACGGACCGGAGCAGCCGACGCTTCAATCCGCGGTAACTCTGTCGACCGGCCAGCAGATCCGAGAGGGTGTCGCCGATCGCCCGGCTTCGCCCGCACAGCAGGGTGAGCATCTCGATGAAGCGCGCATCGAAGAAGGCGGGCGCCATCCGGCCGGCGCGATCGAATTCGTCCGCGACCCGTCCTCTCCACTGACGGGTGAACCCCTCGGGGCGACCCTCGACGATGAGATCGGCGAGCAGCTCACCCGACAGCATGGCGTAATAGATCCCCTCGCTCGTGAGCGGATCGACGGCACGGCAGCAGTCGCCGGTGAGCGCCCAGCCCGGACCGGTGAGATCTTCGGCCCACGCCTCCCCGGGATCGCCCGGAATCAACGCTCCATAGCGCTGCGATCGCTCGATCGACTGCCGCCCGTACCGCCTGGTCAGGAAGTCGTCCATGCGCCGTTTCAGGGGAGCGACCCCGGGCGGCCCCAGTGGGGCGCAGATCCCGGCCGAGGAGTGATCGATCCGGGGAAAGATCCAGAGGTACCCCTTCAGCCCGGCGAAGAACTTCAGCGTGATCCACCCCTCGACGAGATTCGGGATGTAGTAACCGATCCCCTGCGTGAGGGAGCGTCGGTCGATCCGTCCCGTTAACCATCTACGGCTTGGTCCGGCGGCGCCGTCGGCGGCGACGAGATAGTCGAACGGTCCCTGCGTTTCGCGCTCGCCGTTGACGACGATGTCGAGATGGAAACCCGCGCCCGCCGTCGCGTCGTTGCCGGGCGCCGCTCCGGCACGAGCCAGGGCCACGACACGACCCCGGACCAGTCGCGCGCCGGCCCCGATCGCGTCTCCGAGAAGGAGCGTGTGCAGGTCGGCGCGGCTGAAGACCAACAACGGATCGCGCAGCCGGACGTCGGCCTCACGGCCCGACGGTGCGATGATCAGGCACCGACCGATGCGCCGCACCGGCAGGCGAGCGGTTTCGAGAAACGGGAACCGCTCGAACCCGCGGGCCGGCATGCCACCGCCGCACGGTTTTTCGAAGTGAACGCGTGGCTCGAACAACGTCACGGCGAGCCCTCGTTCGGCCAGGCGGCGGGCGCAGATCGCCCCGCTCGGCCCTCCGCCGATCACTCCGATTCGTCTCTCTCGATGCAGGGTCATGCTGCGTCTTCGGCGGCGCGGAAGGGAATTCGGAGAAAACGCCCCGTGCCATCCTACTTCAAGGCTGCGGCCGTGACGGGCTCCATCGGCCGGCTTGGAGCCGTGGGCGGATCCCGGTATATTGACTGGCCATGCTCCATATGACGGCGAAAATCCTCCAGGTGGTGGGGATGCTGACGCTTGGCATCGCCCTCATCGTGTACGGATTCCTCGAGGAAAACATGAATGCCGAACTCGGAGCCCTGCTCGCGGGAAGCGTGATCTTCCTGGTCGGCCGGCTGCTGGAGCGGCGGGCTGGAGGACGCGACTGAATGTCGGACCTCACACCCGAACCCGGCCCTCCGAAGGCCGGCGCGCCGGAGAAGATCGCCTGCATCCTTCTCGTCGATGACGTCCGGCGCTATGTGGAGCTGTTGAAGAACTACCTGCGGCGCACGAGCTGCCGCATCATCACGGAAAGCCGCGGCGAGGAGACGCTGGCCGTCTGCCGCAGGGAGAAGCCGGACCTCGTGTTCCTCGACGCCTCGATCGACGATCCGGGCGGCATCGATCTGTGCCGATCGTTGAAGAGCGATCCGATTCTGCGAGCTATCCCGGTGGTTCTCGTCGCCCCGCGGGAGATGAGCGAGCAATGCCGCGAGGCGGGATGCGACGACCTCCTGTCCAAACCGGTCGCGCAGGATGAGTTTCTCGCTCGTGTGCGACGCTTCGTGGAGCTGCGCGAGAGGGAGGAAGGCCGGATCCCGGCCAGTCTCCGCCTCCGGTATCGCAGCCGATCCGGTGAGGTGACCGCCTACACCAAGGATCTCAGCCCGCACGGAACGTTCATCAAGACCACCGCTCCCCTGGCCGTTGGAGCGCGGCTGAAAGTGACGCTTCATCTGTTGAAGAAGGATTCGCCAATCACCCTGAATGCCGAAGTGATGCGGGTCGTTCGTCCCGCAGCCGACGGTCACCTCCTGCCCGGCATGGGCGTCCGCTTCCTGGAGGTGACTCCGTCGGAGCGCCGCGCTCTCGAGCGGTTCATCAATGAGCGTCTGTCCGGGCCGCGGACAGGCTCCTAGCGGTCGCAGTCGGGCCTGACCTGCTCGATTAGGTCCAGAATCTGTCCGCGGCGGGCCGTGTCGGCCTCGAGCTCCCGGGCCGCTTCGAGCGCCTCGAGCGCCCGGCAACCATCGCCGAGCGCATGGTGGGTGTTGGCGATTTTCAGCCTGGCCTCGACATTTCCCGGATCCTGCCCGGCCGCCGACTGGAACTGCCGCAGCGCCATCTCGATCAACCCCTTCCTGTAGAGGGCGTCTCCGAGGTGCAACGCGAGACGCGGATATCGCGGGTCTTTCTGCCGGCCCATCCGAAACGCCTGGATCGCCTCGTCCAGCTGGCTGCGCCGCAGGTAGATCATACCGGCGCGAAAGAACGGCTCGGCCATTTCCGTCTCACGTTGGGCAACGTCCATGTAGTTCTGAATCGCGTCATCGAGCCGCCCGCGGGTCGTGTTGAGACGCGCGCGGGACATGAGCGTCTCGATGTTGTCGGGCCAGATAGCGGACGCCCGATTGAGATCCTCCTCGGCGAAGTCGTAGCGGCCGAGTTGCTCATACGCGAGGGCCCGCCCCATGTAGGCCGCCAGGAAGAACGGGGCCCTCTCCAGCGTGGCCGTGAACTCGACCACTGCCCTCCTCGGAAACCCGAGGCGCAGGTAGGAGCTTCCCGCGCGCACGCGGTGGATCGGATCGGGTGAGCTTGCCAGCACCGGGAGGCTGAGCCTGCGGGCCGCCTCTTCAAACTGCCCGGCAGAATATGCAGCCTGGGCGTACAACACGTGATGCGCGGCCCGCAGTCGGTTGCAGACGGACCATCCGATCCATCCGATGAGGACCAGACCGGCCACCCCCGCTGCGAAGCCGATCCTCCGACGCCGGAGGCGGATCGGGATCGGTTCGCGCGCTTCGGCCCAAAGCAGGGACAGGCGTCCCGCCGGTTGCGGCGCGTGGGCGAGGGCGGCCTGAATCAGACCGGCCGACATCCAGAAGATGAGAGCAGGGGTCGGCTCCTCGAAGGGGGCGCCGAGAAGTGCCATGAATACCACAGCTGCGACCGCGTTGAATGACACATATCCAATGCTGCTCCACGGAGGAGGGGCATCCCGGGAGGCGAGGGCAGCCTGCACCAGAATCATCAGCACGAGAACGAAGAACGCGAGACCGCCGATGATGCCGGTTTCGGCAGTCACCTCGAGGAAATTGTTGCCGCAGTGAATCGCCTGGTGGCTCAGACTGAACGGAGAAGGATCGATCTCCGTCCAGGCGAACTGCAGGAAAGCGAACCGCCAGTTGTTCGGCCCGACCCCCA
>JAZGDH010000097.1:0-5132 GCA_036477555.1 Acidobacteriota bacterium | reverse complement strand
GCCGGCGTCAGATAGCACAGAACATCTGCGCCGGCCGCGGAGGCCACGGCGCCGCCGATCGCTCCTGTAATGTGGTCGTAGCCGGCGCCGATATCGCTGGTGAGCGGACCGAGCACGTAGAAGGGAGCGCCGCGGCAGATCCGTTTCTGAATCTGCACGTTCGCCTCGATCTGCGTGATCGGAACGTGGCCCGGCCCTTCGATCATCACCGCAACGGAGCGCTCGTGAGCGCGGCGGGTCAACTCGCCGAGGGTGAGGAGTTCGCTGATCTGGGCAGCGTCGGTGGCGTCACCGGTGGCGCCGGGGCGGATGCCGTCCCCCAGGCTGAGCGTCATGTCGTATTCGTAGGCGATATCGAGCAGGCGATCGTACTGGGTAAGGAGCGGATTCTCCTCCCCGGAGCGGGCCATCCAGGAGGCAAGCATCGAGCCGCCCCGCGAGACGATCCCGGCAATGCGGCCGTCCTCATCCAGCCGCCGCACCGTCTCGCGGCTTACCCCGCAGTGGACTGTGACGAAATCGATACCGTCGCGCGCGTGATTCTCAATCACCTCAAACAGGCGATCGGCAGTCATCTCGTAGACCGACCCGAGATCGGCCACGGCCTGATAGATCGGAACCGTTCCCAGGATGACCGGACAGCGCCGCCGGATCTCCTGCCTCACCATGTCGATTCCCTCGCCGGTGGACAGGTCCATCACCATTTCGGCGCCGCAATGGATGGCAACCCTCAGCTTCTCGACCTCCTCATGCAGCTGCTGGTGGTGCCCCGAGGTCCCGATGTTGGCGTTGACCTTGGTGGACAGACCCTGACCGACCCCGATCGGGTTGAAATCATGGCGCACGTTCTTCGGGATGATCGCCACGCCGGCCGCAATGCGGCGACGCAGTTCCTCCGGTTCCATCCCCTCAACGCGAGCCACATATCGCATCTCAGGGGTCACGGTTCCGTGCTTCGCTTTCTCCATCTGCGTCATGGGATCACCTCGTCAGTGCGCCGTTTCAGTCGCCCGCATCTCGCGGATGACCGTCACCTTGATACGTCCCGGGTAATCCATCTGAGCTTCAATTTTCTTGGCCAGGTCGGAGGCCAACAGAGCCAGACGTTCGTCATCGATCTGATCCGGCCGCGCAATCACGCGGATCTCCCGACCGGCCTGGATGGCGTAGGAGCTCTCGACCCCCTCCATACTGTTCGCGAGCCCCTCGAGATGCTCGACCCGGCGCACGTAATCGACCACGCTCTTGCGCCGCGCCCCGGGGCGCGAACCGGAAATCGCGTCGGCCGCTGCAACGAGGACCGAAATCGGGTGAATCACCTCGACATCCTCGTGATGTGAGCCGATGGCGTTGATCACGATCGGATGCTCGTTGTACCGCGTCGCGACCTCGACGCCGATCTCCGGATGAGTCCCCTCCCGTTCGAAGTCAATCGCCTTGCCAATGTCATGAAACAGGCCGGCGCGTTTGGCCAGCGTGCCGTCCATGCCCAACTCGGAAGCCATGATCGAGGTCAGCTTCGCCACCTCGATCGAGTGGGAGAGCACGTTCTGGCCGTAGGACGTGCGGTAGCGCAGTCGTCCTAGCGTCCGAACGAGCCCCGGGGGCACCCCGTTGATCCCGAGCTCCTTGAGAGCCTCCTGCCCGGCCTTCAGCATCTGCTCGTCGACACGGCGCTGAAATTTGGCGACCAGTTCATCGATGCGTCGGGGGTGAATGTTTCCTTCCTTGAGGAGACGATCGAGCGTCAGCCGGGCAATCTCCCTTTTGATCGGGTTGAAACATGAGAGGACGACGGCGCCCGGCTGGTCGTCCATGAGCAGTTGCACACCGGTGGCTTTCTCGAAGGCCCGGATGTTCTTCCCTTCATGGCCGATGATTCGTCCCTTCAGCTTGTCATTGGGCAGCGGGAAGGTGGTCACGCTCCGTTCGGCGCTCCAGTCGGATGCAGTGCGCTCGATCGCGAGGGAGATGATCTTCCCCGCCTCCGCCTCCGCATGACTCTGAGCCTCTTCGCGCGCTTCCCGGATCATCTTGGCGGTCTCGAATCGGACTTCCTGCCGGAGGTTTCCGATCAGCATCTGGCGCGCGTCCTCCCGCGTGAGTCCCGAAATCCGACTGAGCTGTGCGTTCATCTCGTCGCTGAGACGCCGCATCTTGTCCGACTGCTTTTGCGATTCCCGGGCCGCTTTCTGGAGTCCGTCCTCACGCTGCTCGAGGTCCTGCTCACGACTGCGCACACGCCGATCGCGATCGCGCAGCGACGTATCACGCTCCTCCAGGGATCGCTGGAGCTTCTGAGTCTCCCGGGCTTTCTGCCGGATCTCCTGCTCGAGCTTCGCCTTCGTCTTCAGCCACTCCTCCTTGGCCTGGAGGAGGGCCTGGCGCTCACTCTGTCCGGCGTCGTGCGCGGACTTCTTCCTGGACGTCTCGCGGTCCGGGCCCTGGCGAGGACCCGACTGTATTCGAGCGAAACGATTCTTCAAAAACCATCCGAGCGCGATCCCGGCCAGAAGACCGAAAATCGCGATGGGAATGATGGTGACTGCGCTGGCGTTCATGCCGTGTCTCCTGCGCCGCCACGGCGGCGAGCTGGCGGGGTCCATCACGGTTCACGGCAACGGCCCTGGGGCTCCGTTCACCCTCACGCACCGCGGATCGGGTCCGAACGCGGACGCACACCCCAGGGTGCACGCCACGCGGGCGGGGAGGTCCTGTCCGCTCACGGGATGAGAGATGTGTCACGGTGTACGAAAGAGAGAGCGGACCCAAGGGGTGTAGTGAAACCTGGATCGGGTAATCCGGATGGGGGCGAGGATTCAAGGCACGCCCTGCACACTGCACCGAACGGCCGCGTGGTACACCTCGACCTGCAGGACGCCCCCTGGGCATGATGTCGAACAAGGCCATCACGAGAACCTCCGTGTGGCCGGAAGGGCTAAAAGCTCGTGTCTTCCTCGCCCCCCCGGCCCGCCGGACCAGAATTCGACCGGCGGTCAGTGCCGGGTGAGTGGACCATCGCGCGCACATCGCGCACTATCCGCGGGCAGTATAGCATCGCACCGGAACCCCCACAAGTGTTTATGTCGCAGTGGGATCCGGAGAGGCTCCCTCGATCCAGATCGAGCCGTGCTCGTAATGCTCCTTCTTCCAGATCGGCGCGATCGCTTTCAGCCTTTCAATGGCGAACCGGCAGCCCTCGATCGCCTCCCTGCGGTGCGCCGCGGCGACGGCGATGATGACGCTCGCCTCCCCGATTCCGACCACCCCGAGGCGGTGGAGGATCGCGATGTGAGGGGTGCCGAATCGTTGCTCGATTTCCGCGCCGATTGTGCGCAGCGTCGCTTCGGCCATTGGACGATAGGCCTCGTATTCGAGCCGGATCACGCGGCGGCCGGCATGGTGATCCCTGGCCATCCCGAGGAATGTGCTGATCGCGCCCCGATCGGGGCCGGCGACGGCGCGCACCGCCTCCGCCAGATCAAGCTTCCCTTCCCCGACGCGGTACAGTCCCGGCATGATGCCTCCCGCCTCAGCCGCCGCTGACCGGCGGGAAGGCGGCGATCTCGCCCCCCCCCACGGGGATAGCCGTATCCGGCCGGGCGTAGGCCCGATCGCAGGCGAGGAGGGGCCGGGTCTCGTCCCGCAGCGCGGGCACCATCTTGCGGACGCGATCCCAGAGATCGCCGAGTGTCGCGCCCTCCGGGACTTCGACTTCGAGAGAGGGGGCGCCTGCCAATTCAGCGTAACGCGCGAACAGAAGGACCGTGCATTTCGTCATGACCGCCCTCGATCCGACCGCTCTTCGCGCATCCGCTCGGACATCAGCTTCAGGATCTCCCCGACCATCGCCTCGATTCCCGCCCTCACCTGGTCCAGGCGGTTGAAAGCGGTGAATCCCTGCGTGTGAACGATTCTACGTTCGCGATCAAGCGTCAGCGAAGTGGGATCGCGCGGCGGCTCCGCCAGTTCCATCCCCTGCTGTAGCAGGGTTCGGATCGGCACCTCACCAAGGCTGACGAGTCCGATCGGCTTGCGCTCCTCGAGGAAATGGGTGAGAAACCTCTCGACCTCCGGCACGATCGTGCGCTTTTCGCCCAGTTCAGCGAAGCCTACCGAGAAGTTCACAACCGGCCCGTAACCACCCGGGATGATGATCGCTTCAAGATCCTCCGGCCGGTATGAAGCCAGCGCCCGGATGCTCCCACGGGACAGACGCGCCGCTTCCCGCATGACGGAACGGGACTCCCCCTCGATCCCGTCCCCGCTCAGGTGATCGACCACACGCACCTGGGGAATGTCTGGGGCGAGCAGCACCGGCCTCTCCCCCGACTTCTCCAGCGCCAGCAACACGAAGGTCGCCTCGGCCGCGTCGGTGCCATCGTAATGGCCGGAGCCTCCCAGAAGAACGCCGATCCGCATGAGTCAGAAACCCCACGAAGCACTGCTACACGGAGAGATGTCTATTATAGGGCCCGCGACCTCAGCCCCTCAATCGCGAGTCCTCCGCCGCGTCCACAGCCGTCGATCCGGATCCGTCCGACCGCCGTCGAGGATTGACCGTGAGACCGGCTTCCTGTATTCTGGTGCGCATGATGCTACGTCTTCTCGTGATACGGAACGAATCCCTCTCGGAGGCTTCCGCACCTGCCCCGCCGAGGTATGCTCCTGCAACAATTGGTGGTTCGCTACGATCCCGGACCGGCGCCTTCTCACCGGCTCATGCTGTTACGGCTTCAGGAGCCGGGAGATACTTGGAAATCATTGCTATAGAGTCATTTTATGGAAATAACGGTTGCCACATCTGGACGGATTGAAGCACAATGTGGACACGTAAAGCGGGATAATATCAATGCGAGGACGGCATATCGGCCTCGTGTTCCCGTCAGACGGCATCCATACCACAGACCATCCTTATCGGCGGTCGGAAGGGGAAGCGGAAATGGCTCATGATATGTCGACTCAAGGGAAGAGACGCAGCGAGCGCGGTGAGGGGCTGGTGACGGGGAACCAGGCCGTCCGCCGGGCCATCGCTGTACTCAAGGCGTTCAGCGACGATTCGCCTGAAATGGGCGTGACCGAGGTCAGCCGCAAGGTCGATCTCCACAAGAGCACCGTCTACAGACTGCTGT
>JAZGDH010000096.1:0-3701 GCA_036477555.1 Acidobacteriota bacterium | reverse complement strand
CCCCGGCGGCGACCGCCCTGCCGCTTCTGGGACGGGTGGCGGCGGGACGGCCGATCGAGGCGATCGCCACGCCGGACACGATCGAGGTCCCCGAGATCCTGCTGCGCGGGGAGGGAAACTTCGCCCTCAAGGTGGTCGGCGACAGCATGGTGGACGAGGGGATCCGCGACGGCGACATTGTCGTCGTCAAGCAGCAGCGCGACGCCCACAACGGACAGACCGTCGTCGCGCTGGTCGGCGACGACGCCACGATCAAGCAGTTCTACAGACACGGCGACAAGATCGAGCTGCGCCCGGCTAATCCACAGATACGATCGATTCTGGTGGAGGAGGGGGATCTGCAGATCCAGGGGATCGTGATCGGGCTGATCCGGAAGTTCCACTGATCGGGGGGTCGGGACGGGGATGGCGCCGTGGATCGAAGCGTGCTGTACGTCGATATCGCCGCCTTCCCGATTGCCGTGGAGCGGGTCGTCACGCCGGCTCTCAGGGGCCGGCCGGTGGCGGTGGTGCCGCCGGGATCGGCACGTGCTCCGATCCTGGCCGCATCGCTGGAGGCGGAGGGGGAAGGGATCCGGGCCGGCATGCCGATGCAGGCGGCGCTTGAGCGCTGTCCCGCCCTGCGCGTGCTGCCGACCAACGAGCCGCTCTACCGGCGTGCTGCGGCCGCCGTGCTGTCGCTCCTCGGCGGGTACACGCCGCTGCTCGAGCCGTCGATCCCGGGGGAGGCGTTTCTCGATCTGACCGGGACGAAACGCCTGTTCGGGAACGCCAAGGATACGGCGGTCCGCATTCGCACCGAGATCGATCTCCGTCTCCGTCTGTCCGCCACCGTCGGCGTGGCCACCAACAAGCTGGTGAGCCGGGTGGCGGCGCGGGTCATCCGCCCCGACGGCCTGTGCGACATCTTCCCCGGGTCCGAGTCGTCGTTTCTGGCGCCGCTTCCGGTGATCCTCCTCCCCGAGGCGGCATCGGCCCCGGCCGATCGGTTCGAGGATCTCGGCATCGCCCTGGTGCGGGACCTGCTGGTCCTCACGCAGCCGCAACTGCGGATCGCTTTCGGGTGGCGAGGGGAGCGGCTCCGCCGTCAGGCGCTCGGGATCGACGACACCCCGGTTTGCCCGCCCGAATCGACTCCTTCGATCGCGGAAGAGGAGACCCTCGCCGAGGACTCCAACGACGAAGCGATCCTGCTGCGCGTTCTGCTCCGCCTCTGCGAGAGGGCCGGGGCGCGCCTGCGCCCGCTCGGTCTCACGCCGCAGCGGTTGCGGGTGACGCTGCGCTACGCCGGGGCGCTGACCGCCGCCCGCGACGGGCATCTGACAACCCCCACCGGGGTCTCCCTGCGCCTGTTCGATGCGGCGCGCGATCTGATGGCGCGGGTCCGGGGACGGCGGGAACGCGTCCGCTGGATCGAGTTGCGCCTGTCGAGCCTGGCGCACGCAGCACGACAGCTCTCTCTGTTCAGCCCCGAGGCGCTTGCCGGTCCGGACACGCTGGCTGAAGCGATCGAACGGATCCGCGGGCGCTTCGGCGAGGCGTCGATCATCATGGGTCGGATCCTGGATGGCGACTCCGCGCGATTCCCGGGCGGTCCGTCCGCGGGACGGAGAGGCCGCTGATGTCGACCGATCGCTTCGTGCATCTGCAAGTCCGATCCCACTACAGCATGATGCGGGGAGCAGCCAGCCTGGAAGCGCTCTGCCTCGCCGCGCGACGGCGCGGCATGCGCGCGCTGGCCCTCACCGACGTGAACGGATTGTACGGAGCGGTCCGCTTCTGGGAGATCGCACGCGATGCGGGGCTGCAGCCTGTTCTGGGGGCCGAGGTCACAGCGCCCGATCCGCGCCGTGCGGAGCGGGGGGAGAGGGCGACACTTCTCGTCCGGGACCGCGGTGGCTTCAGAAATCTCTGCCGCATCCTGACGCGGCGCCATCTCGATCCGGGGTTCTCCCTGGCGCACGTGCTGGCGGAGCGATCGGAGGGGCTCGTCGTCCTCTGTCCGTCGCCCGTGATCCTGGAGACGATCCGGGAGGGGCGCGGCCCGCGCGATCTCTATCTGGCCCTGAACGGCGCGGCGTCATCCCCCTCCGCTATGGGAGGGTTGGAGCGGCTGCGGCGGGCGCGGGATCTGGGGATCCCTCCGGTGGCGGTCAACGACGTCCACCTGCTCGACGCGAACGATTTCGAGCTGCACCGGCTGCTGCGCGCCATCGACCTGAACACGACGCGCGATCGGGTGCCGTGCGAGGATCTCGCCTCGCCGCAGGCCTGGCTCAAGCCGCCGGCCGAGATGGAGCGCTCCTATCCCCACTGCCCGGAGGCGATCGCGAACGCGAGTCGGATCGCCGATGCCTGCGCGCTCGCGGCACCTCCCTGGGGCGAGCTGGTCTTCCCGCGCTATGCCGATCTGGCGGCCGCGGTTCGGGGCGGGGCGGAGGAGGGGCCGATCGACGGGTTCGCGCTGCTGCGGGCCCGCTGCGAGGAAGGGGCGCGCGCGCGCTACGGCGACGTGACGCCGGCGGTGTGCGCCCGGCTCGAGCGGGAGCTGTGTGTCATCCGCGACAAGGGGTTCGCGGAGTATTTTCTGGTCGTGCAGGAGATCGTCCGTCGCTCTCCCCGCACGGCCGGGCGCGGCTCGGGCGCGGCGTCGATCGTCTCCTATTGCCTCGGGATCACCCACGTCGAGCCGATCCGCCACGATCTCTACTTCGAGCGCTTTTTAAACCCGGGGCGGGTCGATCCTCCGGACATCGATGTCGATTTCTGCTGGGACGAGAGGGACGAAGTCCTCGACTGGGTGTTCGCCGCCTTCGGGAAGGAGCGCGCGGCGATGATCGCCAATCACGTCACCTTCCGCGCCCGGGCCGCGGTGCGCGAGGTCGCAAAGGTCTACGGTCTGCCCGACGCCGAGATCGCCCGGGTCACCGGCCGCCTGTCGCACCACTGGGGGGCCGACGCGGCAGCCGACGCCACGCGGCGTCATCCGCTGTTCCGCGGCGCGGCGATGGACCCGGCGAAGGGAGGTCTTCTCGGGAGGCCGCCCTGGCCGGAGATCCTCGCGTGGGCGTCGCGCCTCGACCGGTTTCCCCGGCACCTGTCGGTGCATTGTGGCGGCGTCGTGGTGGCGCCCGACGGTCTCGACGGGCACGTGCCGGTGGAGCGGGCAGCGAAGGGGGTGAACGTCATCCAGTGGGAGAAGGACCAGGCGGAGGAGGCCGGGCTCGTGAAGATCGATCTGCTCGGCAACCGTTCGCTGTCGGTGATCCGCGACACCTGCGACGCGGTGCGGGAGTCGGGTGGGCCGGACCTCCGCTACGAGACGTTCGATCCGATCGACGATCCGGAGACCCAGGCGCTGATCCGGGACGGCCGCACCATGGGGGTCTTCTACGTCGAGTCGCCCGCCATGCGGCAACTGCAGCAGAAGACGCGCCGCGGCGATTTCGAGCATCTGGTGATTCACTCGTCGATCATCCGTCCGGCCGCCAACGTCTACATCCGTGAGTACATCCGTCGCCTGCGCGGGGGACCGTACGTGCCGCTGCATCCGATCCTGGACGAGGTTCTGAGTGAGACCTACGGCATCATGTGCTACCAGGAGGACGTGGCGCGTGTCGCGATCCGGATGGCCGGGTTCAGCGACGCCGAGGCGGACGGCCTGCGCAAGGTCCTCTCGAAGAAGTGGGCCGGCCGCCGCA
>JAZGDH010000095.1:0-3780 GCA_036477555.1 Acidobacteriota bacterium | reverse complement strand
GCGGGCTCTCCATGGCGTCCTCGGGACGGATCAACGCCCCATCCAGCGTGAGGACACGGAGTGAATCCCTGCCGAGTGCTTCCGAGCAGGCCTGGATAATGAACCTCACTCCGTCGGAACGGCTGGCGAAGAGATCCGACAACTCCGCCGTCATCGTGACGGCGTGGCGGACGCCGTCGCCGCTCCGGCCCCCCTCCGGCCCGGCGGTCGATCGGGCGAGCATCGTGGTGAGCAGCCCGGCCAGCGCATCCGGCGTCTTCCAGATCTCGAACGGCTCGATTGTTGTGGTGATTTCAGCCCGTCTCGCATCACCGCTCTCGAGTCGCGAGAGCTTCAGATGGACGCCGCCGATGTCCCAGCCGTAGAAGACTGACATGGATGAACCCTTCGTAATCGATCGCCGCCCTTCCTGACCACCGTCACTGCACCTCCGCTCAGGAACCGGCATCGTCCCGAGATGGCGATCGCGAGGGGCAGCCTCCGGGCCCGGCATGCATCGAGGATCAGCGCGGCGGGATTCCGTGTGACGACCCATCGAATTCCGATGTAGGAGGTCGTGATGCGCGGGTTGATCTCAAGGATCCTCGGCCCCGCGGGGCCGAGGATCAGATCGACCCCCAGATAGCCGCGGCAACCGGGTGCCGCACGGGCCAGCGCCTCCACCGCCTTCACCGCCATCCGGATCGCGGCACCCGCCATCGGGTGCGACCATCCCGCTTCACCCCCCGTGTAGACGGGCCGGCTGATCCCGGTGAGGTGCTGACGGTTCAGGCCGAGCGGCACCACCCGGATCGACCCCGTACTCTCATTGCACGCGACCAGGACCGACACGCTGGCCGGTTCGCCCGGAACGAATTGCTGGCAAAGGAGGTCCCTTCCTCGGGTTACTTTCCCGACCGCCGCCAGCGCCGGCCCAAGCCGATCCGCCCTCCGGACGATCGTGACGCCGAGGCCGCCGAATCCGTCTCGCGGTTTGAGCACGAACGGACGGGGGCGCCGGCGGAGCGCCGCCGCAGCCAGATCGCGTCGGAGCAGATCGGTCCCGGGCGTCGCGAGGCCGGCGGCCCGCAGGATCCCGTGAAGCCGCCACTTGTCGGTCGCCAGGCGCACCGAGGCCGCGGACGGTCCCAGCAGAAGGCGCCCCTCCTCCTCGACGATTCGGCAGAGGCGGGCGAGCAGACCGTTACCTTCCGGCGCGATGACGAGGACGGCGTCCACTTCCCGGACCAGAGACCGAAAGCGTGCGTTGCGGTGCGGGCCCGATACGACCTGGTGCAGCCGAGGCCGGGAGCGCACGGCATGTTCCCGGCGGCCGAAAAGCACGACCCGTGTGCCGGTGATCGCCAGAAGATCGTCGACGACGGCATCCCGCATGGCGCGCCCCTCGGCGATCAGGTCCTCCGGAACCGATCGCCCGGGCGATGATGTGAGATGCTCCATGATCAGGATCTTCATGACAGAATCCTCTTACGGGCGGCCCTGCCGGCGCCACGTTCCCTGAAGGGAGGCGGGGGTGCGGATTATACCGGTGATCGATCTGCGCGGCGGGCGCGCCGTCCGCGGGCGCGGGGGTGAGCGTCGCTCGTACACCCCGGTGCGGAGTCATCTGCGCGGAGGCCCTCTCGAAGATCTGTCCGATCCGGGCGTGCTGGCCGGGGCCTACAAGCGGGCGACAGGCGGGGACGTCTTCTACGTCGCCGATCTCGATCGTCTCGAAGGCACCGGGCACAACGATCACGCGGTCGCGAGGCTCGTAGCCGCGGATCCAAATCGACGGCTGCTGCTCGATGTCGGTCGACCGGAGGCGCACGAGGCGCCGACATCAGCCGCCGACTTCCGTATCGATCCGATCGTCTCGACGGAAACCCTCGGCTCGCTGGATCAACTCCACTCGACGCCGCAGGAAGCCGTGACGGCCGGACGCATCCTGAGCCTCGACCTCGACGGTTCAGGTCTCGTGGCGCGATCGAGCGTGATCGCGGCGATGCACGAGGTCGATCTGCTGCGTGAGGCGTGGCGCAGGGGAATGCGGCGCGCGATCCTCCTTTCGATGGATCGGGTCGGCACCTCCCGGGGCCTGCACCGGGATCGCCTGAGCCGCCTGCGCGACGCAGTGCCGGATATCGACCTGATGGCAGGTGGCGGGATCGCCGGGCTGGATGACCTGTTCTACCTGAAGGAACGCGGATTTTCCGGGGCTCTGGTGGCGAACGCGCTGCACGACGGCCGACTCGTGGCGGAGGATCTCCGCTCGGCCGGGTTCACCGCCGCGACCTGATCAGGGGCGCTCCCGCGTCAGAGATCCTCGACACCCGAGGTCGGGAGGCGCGGCGCCACCTGGATCGACTGGAAGCGCCGGATCAGAACCTGGCCGCTCGGCGTCCCCTTGCGCCTGTGGACGTGCTTGCGCTGCGTGTAGTGGACCTCGACCTTCGTGTCGGATCGCGCGCCGCTGTAGTACGCCGCGATCGACGCCGCCGTGCGCAGCGTCGCCTCCGGTATCTTCTTCAAGCGTCGCGGATTCCGCACGATGACGTGCGCGCCCGGGTGACCGGCGGCGTGCATCCAGAAATCCCAGGGCGAGGCGACCCGGAAGGTGAGCGTGTCGTTCTCCTCACCGCTCTTTCCGACCAGGATGTCGAATCCTTCGCGCGTCGCATGGCGCCGCACGCGCGCCGGCACTTCCTTTTTGGGTGAAGGTCTTCCCTTCTTCGTCGAGCGGGGTGCATGCACGAGACCGAGTCGCGCCATCGCCTCTCGCAGGGCATTCAAGTCGTCGATGCCACCGGCGGTGCGGGCACGCTCCGAGAGGCCCCGCCACGCATCGAGCCTGGTTTGTGCAGCCTTCAGCCTTTCGCCGATGATCCCGATCCCCCGCTTCCCTTTCTTGTAGCGTGAGAAAAGGGCGTCGGCGTTCTCCTGCAGCGATCGGGCGGGATCGATCGGGATCTCCAGCGTGCCACCCTCGGGATCATACGGGTTCGGGACGATCACCGATGCGCCGTCG
The DNA here is from genome assembly GCA_036477555.1 of Acidobacteriota bacterium. Classification (GTDB taxonomy): domain Bacteria; phylum Acidobacteriota; class Polarisedimenticolia; order Gp22-AA2; family Gp22-AA2; genus JAPUIN01. The sequence goes on along the minus strand of JAZGDH010000095.1, from coordinate 773 downwards.
ATGCGGGCCATCGAGAGGCCGGCCAGCAACGCCTCCCCCCTTTCTCGGAAACGCTCGCATTCACCGGCCCGATCCCTGTCGAGTTGAAGTTTGCCAAGCAATTTTTCGAGCCGCGCGATCTCGCGTCGTACGATCGCTTCGTGATGTGCTCGATCCGCCAGGAAGTCGCGCAGCCGCTCGAGCAACCCGAATCCCGTAGCCGCCGCCCGCGATGGGCTCTCGAAGGGCGTCGAGTGATATCGATCGTCCTTGTCGAGCGACGACAGGCTGAACGGGGTGACCAGAAGATCCTCCAGCCCCAGCTCATCACCTTCCCGCAGATCGTCGAGCGGGCGGCGCGAATAGACGGTCGGCGACCAGGTCCCGGCTGCGACCGATTCAAGGATGGTCTCGAGCCGCCGCCAGGCCGCCGCGGGCTCATCCTCTACCGACCCGGCGACCAGATCGCGCGCGAGATGCGGGCTCAGAGGCTTGAGAAACGAGGACGCATCGTCGAACCGCTCCCGGGTGTCGGGCAGGGCCTTTCCCCCCGCAGCGATTCCCTCGTAGAGGTCGCGCCCCGGAGGCCTCCGGTACACCCCGCCTTCGGCAGGCTCCCGATAGACACTCCGCAGTGGCCTGGCATGGGCCAGGATGCCGCCCGAACGGTCCAGGCAGTACAGGTTCGAGGATCGGCCGAAAATCTCCACCACGAGACGCCGTTCGCGGCAAGCCGCGTCGTCCGATCCGTCCCGGCCGGGGGGCGTCCGGAACCGCAGATTCAGGACACGATC
>JAZGDH010000094.1:0-3331 GCA_036477555.1 Acidobacteriota bacterium | reverse complement strand
GCCGGGATGGTAGCCGCCGCGTGCGGGTTGCTTTCGATCCTGATCAGTTTCTATCTGGTTGCTCAGGGCTTCAGATCGGCCCCCCTGATCGTCTTCCAGGGCGACGGCGGGCCGGGAGGAATCCGTTGAGAAAAACACTCCTAGCCATCGTCGGCGTCACGCTACTCCTGCTACCGGGGGCGGGTTACGCATCCCCGGAACGAAACACGAACGGGGACAGCCCCGGCATCGAGGCCGGTTCCGTTCTCCCCGCTCCGCTGACAGCCGTCTACGGACCGAGCGCGAATTTCGCCATGTCGTCCGACGCCCATGTGAAAGAGGGTGAGGTTCATCATGGCGAGCTGGTGGCATTGTTCGGCGACGTCGTGATCGACGGGACGGTGACCGGCGAAGTGATCGTCATCATGGGGAGCCTGCGCGTCAACGGAACGATTGAGAGCGACGTCGTTTCGGTCCTGTCGGAGACGATCCTCACCGAGACCGCGCGGATCGAAGGGGAGCTGATCAATCTCGGATGGCCGCTTCAACGCCACGAGGGTAGTCGCATCACTGGTGAACTGGTGAACATCAGCTTCATGAACCTCGTTCCGTTCGTGGATGTCGATACGGAGAGCCTTCTGCTCGCATTGCTGAAGTTTTTCTTTCTCATCAAACTGGCGCTGCTCGCCGCAGGGTTCGTGTTTACGCTCATCACGGCAGCGCTCATCCCGCGCCGCGTTGCGATCATTGCCGAAGCGATGCCGAGACAGTGGGGATGGTCGATCCTGATCGGCCTGCTGGCCTGGTCTCTCTTCTTCATCGCCTCCTGCATCATCGCCGTCACGATCATAGGACTGCCGCTGGCGGGGGCTCTTGGCCTGGCGATGTGGATCGTGAAATGGGTTGGTCGGACTGCGATTTTCTTCCTGGTCGGCCAGACGATCGGGAGAAATGTTTTTCGTCGTGAACTACCTCACATGTCGTCCATTCTTTGTGGGTTCCTAGCCTACGCCCTTCTCTATATGATCCCGCTCGTTGGCGGCTTCGTAACGCTCGGCCTGAACATCGTCGGGGTGGGGATGGTGATCCTGACCAAATTTGGCGCTGAGGAGCCATGGGGGCGGGGTCATGTCGTCGAGCCCCGGCCGGCCCCGCCGGCAGCGGGCGCCGCAACGCCGCCGCCCGAGTCGACTCCACCCGCCGCAACCTGAGGCGGGCGGAACCCGGCGAGATTCCGGACCGCAATCGGTGACGGGACGCTGTGCTACCATGCGGACCAATGGCGACACGACGACTCTCCACGTTCGATGACTGGATCGATTACTTCCAGGTCTGGCGGAAGGACATCGATCTCGATCCGGCCATCAGCGACAACTACCGGTTCGAGGCGAAGTACGGCGACCTGCACTCACCCGAGATCGAGTTCGGCGATTTCCGGGGCGACCGGAAGTGGGAGAAGATCCTCGACGTGCCGGATCAGAGAATCAGGGACGCACTGCTTCACCTGATCACGTATCAGGGCGACACCGAGTTCGCATCGGTCGAGCAGCAGCGCGAACTGATCGCCACGGCGCCTTCGGATTACGACTGCCAGTCCCTCGTCCGGATCATGCGCGAGGAGATGCGGCACGGATGGCAGATGTGCCACATCCTGATGACCCACTTCGGCGATTCAGGGAAGGTCGAGGCGCAGAAGCTGCTCGAACGGCGCGCGTTCAACAACAGTCGCCTGCTGGGATCGTTCAACCAGCCGGTCGAGAACTGGCTCGATTTCTTCACCTACACGCAGTTCATCGATCGTGACGGAAAGTTCCAGCTCGGGATGCTGTCGCATTCGGCGTTCGCACCCCTCGCCCGCAGCATGGGCCCGATGCTCAAGGAGGAATCGTTTCACCTCGGCACCGGAAACAACGGGCTGAAGCGGATCATCAAGGCCGGACGGTTGCCTCTGTCGATCATGCAGAAATATTTCAACAAGTGGATCCCGACCGCCTACGATCTGTTCGGGACGTCCCACTCATCCTCTGCCCACTGGTCGTACGTCTGGGGCCTCAAGGGGCGCTTCGACGAGGACCAGAACACCGAAACCCCCGATCGCGATCTCCTGAACGAATACGCGAGGAAGCTGTACCATGAGGAGATTAAGGGGCTGGTCGATCTTCTCAACCGCGAGCGTCCGGAAGACACACCGGCACTCTACCTCCCCGACCTCCGCTACCATCGCAGCATCGGAGAGTTCGCCGGCCAGAGTTATTCGGTCAACGGCCGCCTCCTCGACGAGGCCGCCTACGAGCGGCACCTCGCCGAGACACTCCCCTCCGATGAGGACAGGTCCTCGGTCACGGAATCCTGCCGTCAGGACGGCTGGATTCTCTCCCGCTGAACGACCGGGTCGCCGGCTGCCATTCCACGCACTCCCGATATTCGGCGTGTCCTTTGACGTTCCGTCGTGCCGCGGCGAAACGATTCCCACATGAAGGGAACGGCGTGGCGCATCAGGGAACGATTGGTGGCGAGGAGGGTGTAGTGACCGCGATTCATCCACTGCAGGCGCGGCCGATCCCAGGCGTTCCAGAGACGCTTCACGGAAGCCGGGAGCATGATTCGATCGTAACGGCCCGCGACCAGCATGATCCGGTCCTTCGGGATTCGCGGTTTGAAGGCGCCCGGCGAGATAATTCTCCAGGCGCGAGTGAGCTTATCCCGGTCCAGCATGTCGCAAGCGGCGAGATCCTCGCGGATGTTGCGTCCGAGTTTGGTATCGAGGATCGGTGAGACGGGGGAATCGCCGGTGCCGCACAGGACGGCGCACGACCAGTCACCCCGCACCGTCGCCATGATGCCGGCCAGATATCCGCCCAGGGAGTACCCGAACAGCCCGATCCGGTCGTGCCCTGATGCGCGCAGCCAGTTGGCGGCACCGATCAGGTCGATCACCCCCTGGCGGAGCGCCTCGACCGTGAGGACGACGTCGGCCGACACGACCAGCTCGCCGCTGTAGGTGCCGCGCGGGGTCCGCTCGAAGTGCAGCGGGTGCGCCACGAAGGCGACCGAGAATCCGGCCTTGATGAACGGCCTGACATAGAGATGTTCGACCGTCTTCAGCGCGCGGTGCGCCCATCCGTGGCTGATCAGGACAACCGGCGCCTGCGGGTCGCTGATATTCCGGTACAGCCGTCCGACCGCCAGATTGGTCTCGGGGAACGCCATCGGGTGAAGGGTCGGGAAGGTGAAGCGGCTGACCTCCGCACCGGCGATCCGACCGATCGGCATCGACATGACATGCGGTACGGTGTCGCCACCATGGTAGAAGCGGCCCGGCTCCTCGAACCAGGCCGGTTCGTCGAACGCG
>JAZGDH010000093.1:0-3396 GCA_036477555.1 Acidobacteriota bacterium | reverse complement strand
GACGCGCCCGATGTCCCGATGGATCCTCGCGATGGCCGGAGCCGCCGCGCTCCTCGCGTGCGGAGGGACAGAGAGCCTGCACGACGCCGCGACTCTCGAGGACGTGGCCAGGGATCTCCGTTCCCGGGGTGATGAGATCCGACGAACGCTCTCTGATCAGGTCGATACGGTGCAGGCCGAGCTGGACCGGGCGCGCCGCGCGATCGAGCAGATTCTTGAAGGGCGCCCGGGGGCGTCACAGGAAGCGGCCCGGCTGGTCCGCGGCAGGGCGGTACGGGCCCTCGAGCAGGGGTCCGAACTGCTGCGTCGTGTCGGGTCGAATCGGGGAGGATCAGCGGTGGACTGGGCTCGCGCGCTCCAGGATGAAATGACCCGTCTCGAACACTCGCTCGACGAACTTGCAACGCGAGTCGGACGAGGGCATGCCGACTTCTGAAGGGGTGGCCGCTCTGCTGGGCGACGCCCATCTCCATGAGGACGATCCCGAAGTCGACGCCTTCATCGACTTTCTGGAAGCGTTCCCCCGTGAGATCACGACGCTCGTCATTCTGGGTGATCTGTTTTCCGTATGGATGGGCCGAACCGAAATGATCCGTCCCCATCACCGGCGCGTCGTATCCGCGTTACGAAGCCTGCGCGGCCGCGGCTGCCGGTTATTGTATGTGGAGGGGAATCACGATTTCTTCCTGTCGCGGCTTTATGCAGGTGATCCATTCGATCGGCTTTCATCGCATCCGATCGACGAATCGCTCGCCGGGCTCTCCGTCCACCTCGCGCACGGCGATCTGGTCAACACGAAGGATCGTCAGTACCGCGCCTGGCGTGCCGTCTCGAAGAACCAGATCTTCTTCGGCCTGTTCAACCTGATCCCCGTGCGCCGACGATTGCGGATCGTCGATCGGCTGGAAACGGGGATGGAGAAAACGAACCGTGAGTTCCGTAAGGGGTTCCCGCTCGACGAGTGCGAATCGTACGCGCGGCCGCGGATCCGCGGCGGACGTGATCTGCTCGTATTCGGGCATTTTCATGAGGAGCTGAAGATCGACTACGAGGCGGGAACTCGGCAGGGCAGCGTTTACGTTTTGCCGGCCTGGCGGGATCGACATCGCTATCTTCGGCTCGAGCCCGGCCGTGCCCCGCGATTCGTCTCCGCCTGAATCGTTTCTCCGAACAGCCGGATCAATCGACGTGTGACGGGGCCAGGCCGCCCGTCGCGAATCGGCCAGCCGTCGCACCGTCGCACCGGCAGAATCCCCTTCAAGGTACTGGTGATGAACGCCTCGTCCGCGCCGCGCAGATCCTCGGGGGGCAGGGCCCGTTCCTCGACGGGGACCCCGTCGTTGCGCGCCAGATCCAGGACCAGATCGCGCGTGATTCCGACGAGGAGACCGCTGCCGGGATCGGGGGTCAGGAGGCGTTCGTCACGCACCAGGAATATATTACTCGACGCCCCTTCCGTGAGATGGCCGTCGTTGCTGAGGAGGATCGGCTCGTACACTCTCATGCGTCGCGCTTCTCTCCAGGCCATCAGGTTATTGAGAAGATTGCTCGACTTGATCGCCGGATCGAGCGCCATCCGGTCGTTGCGAAGAACCTCGACGATGGCGATGTCGACCCCCTCCCGCAACCATGCATCGGGAATCACCGGACACGGGCGCACGTAGATGACGACCGTCGGAGGTCCGGCGTCCGCGGGGTCGTATCCGATCGGTCCGGCGCCGCGCGAGAGCACGATGCGGACCGCAGACTCCTCGTTACCGGCTTCCGCCAGCGTTTTCGACACCTCGCTCGCCGGATCGACGCCGATTGCGCGGGGGTCGATCCCCAGCGCGGCGGCCGAACGTTCCATGCGATCCAGATGCTGTTTCAGACGGAATAGCCGGCCCTCGTAGGTGCGGACCGTCTCGTAGACGGAGTCTCCGTAGAGGAATCCACGATCGAGTGCCGGTATCGACGCCCGTTCCGGCGGGGTGATGACCCCGTTCACATTGATCCGCTCAGACACGCCGGATATCATAATCGGCTTTAGCCGGAGGCTCGATGGGAATCGTCGGGATAGGGGTGGATGTCTGTGAGGTCGGCCGTCTGCGCCGCGCCCTGGTCCGGGCCGGTTTCCGCCGGCGGGTCTTCAGTGAAACGGAGGCGCGGTATTGCAGCCGGCGCGCCCATCCCGAGATCCATTTCGCGGCGCGGTTCGCCGCCAAAGAGGCGTTCTTCAAAGCGCTGGGAACCGGGTGGAGTGGCGGCATCGGATGGCGGGACGTTTCGGTCAGGGCCCGTCGGGCCGGTGGGCCCACCCTCCGCGTCGGCGGAGCGGCGGCGCGGGCCTCGAAGGCGCTCGGGGTGTCGCGTTCCCATCTCTCGATGAGCCATTCGGGCGAGTATGCTGTCGCCGTGGTCGTGCTGGAGGGGGCGGACAGACCGCGCGGCGTCCGGGCGAGGCAGAGGCGATGAGCAGCGAATCGGATATGCGCGCTTCGCGGGTGGTGCAGCGACGACAGCTCGTCGCCGTGATCTCGCTGACGGGGACGATCCTTCTCGTCGAAGCGATCGGCGGCGTCCTGTCCGGCAGCCTGGCGCTCCTTTCGGACGCCGGCCACATGCTCACCGATCTGCTGGCCCTGGTTCTCTGCCTGATGGCCGTGAGCTTTTCTTCGCTGCCCGCGACGCCCAAGAAGACTTATGGCTACCATCGGCTGGAAATCCTCACCGCCCTGCTGAACGGCACATTGCTTCTGCTGATTTCAGCCGTCCTGATGTTCAAAGCGGTCCAGCGCGCCCTCGATCCGATCCCGGTGCGCGGCGGAATGATGATGACCGTGGCGCTGATCGGTCTGATCGCCAACCTGGCGGGACTGATGCTTCTCGCCCGCGGTCATCGCAGCCTGAACGTGCGCGGTGCGCGCATGCACCTGATCGGGGATGCCCTCTCGTCCTGCGGAGTTCTGATGGCCGGCGTCATCCTCTGGTTTACCGGATGGGTCGTGGTCGATTCGATCGTCGCCGGGCTGATCGCCATCGTGATCGTCGTGGGTGCGTTGCGTCTGATCCGCGAGGCGGTCGATGTCCTGCTGGAAGCGACTCCGGCGGGGATCGGGCTGGATGAGGTGAGCCGTGCCATCGAGACGGTCCCCGGGGTTCTCGAGGTGCATGACCTGCACATCTGGAGCATTACGACCGGGTTGCACGCGCTGAGCGGTCACGTGCGGGTTTCCGCGAACCTCCACGAGAGTGCCAACGAAATGCTCAACCGCATCAAGGGGACGATCCGGGATCGATTCGGGATCGTTCACACCACGGTCCAGATCGAATCTCCCGGATACGAGGAACTGGGGGACATCCACTGAAGCGGGTTCGGCGCAGGTTGGTCCGGGGTCGCCGGCGGGAGGGGTCGGA
>JAZGDH010000092.1:0-4445 GCA_036477555.1 Acidobacteriota bacterium | reverse complement strand
AGATGTCGCTGCAGGACGTGCCGGCTGTCGCGGCGATAGAGAAGGTCTCCATGCCAACCCCCTGGGGCGAAAAATCATTCCGGCATGAGATTCTCGAGAATCCGTTCGCAAGTCTGTTCGTCGTCAGGCACCAGGAGAGCGAGACGATCATTGGTTTCGCCTGCGTATGGCTCGTCGACGGGGAGATGAAAATCAACTCGCTCGGAGTGCTTCCGGCCTGGCGCAATCGCGGTATCGGCCGAAGGTCCCTCCGTTTCCTGCTGGATTACGCCGCGGCGCAGGGATGCTCCGAGGCGACGCTCGAGGTCCGACCCAGTAACGTGAGCGCCATCGGGCTCTATCGCGCAGCCGGCTTCAAGGCGGTCGGCCGCCGAAGGAGTTACTACACCGACACCCATGAGGACGCCGTCGTGATGCATCTGCGCCTGGCCCCCCGGGACGGCTTACGCTCGTGAGGCACGTCCTGTCCCGCCGCGGTCCCATCCGCAACGCGGCTCATGCTCGCTCGTGGCGGAACGTAGCAGGTCAGCCCGCACGCACGGCGCGGCTCGAAATCGCCGCGCCGCGGCTGGGACCGCGGCGACGCGGACCCGTGTCCGGCGGGGGCAGGCCATAGCGCCTCACTCGGGGATCCCTCAGCGGCACTTGGTGTTGCGTCCCCCTCGGCAGAGGTGCTACAATTCGCACATACGATGCTGACTGTTTGCAGAACACACCCTGTCTTCATCCCCTTCGGAGCAGGAGGAGGCTACGCCTATGGTCCACAACCCTGAGGACCTGAAACGCACGTTCGCCGAAAAGAATGAGGAATTTCGCCGGCTGATGACAAATCACGCCGAATGCGAGACGCGCCTTCACGAACTCCAGGGCAAGGCCACCCTCGAAGAAAATGAGAGGTTCGAGACCACCCGGATCAAGAAGCAGAAGCTGCAGATGAAGGATCGGATGGAGACCCTCCTCCGGGCCTACCTCGAACGCACTGCCGGAGCAGGCGTCAGTCCCTGACTTGGGGAAGCCGGGTCGCCGATCCGCGACGCCGTGCAGCGGCACGGACGACCAGCATAACTGACGGAGGAGGGCGATGCGGGTCGCGTCCCAGGCTCTACCGTTCGTGATCGCCCTGGCCGTTCTGGCCATCCTGCTGGGCGTTTTCGCGGGGCCCGTGTTCACTATCCCCCCCCTCTTCGCGGCCCTTTTCGTCCTCTTCTTCTTCCGCGATCCCAACCGCGTCCCCCCGTCCGACGAGGCTCTCGTGCTGGCCCCGGCCGACGGCCGGATCAGCACCGTCGAGAGCGGTCCCGCGGGGGCCAGGATCTCCATTTTTCTCTCGCTGTTTGATTGCCACATCAATCGGGCGCCGGTCACCGGATGTGTCCGGGAGACGTCCTACACGCCGGGGCGTTATCATCCGGCCTGGCAGCAGCGCGCCAGCAGCCAGAATGAGCGGAATCATCTGGTGATCGAGTCAGGAGTCGAAATCTATGGTGTCACTCAGGTCGCCGGCGTGGTGGCCCGGCGTATCGTCTGCTCGAAAAATCCCGGAGACAAGGTCTGGCGGGGAGAGCGGATCGGTCTCATCCAGTTCGGTTCACGCACTGACCTGCACCTTCCGGCCGGCATCGAGCCTTTGGTTTCGGTGGGAGACCGTGTGTATGGAGGGCTGACCGTCATGGCCCGGACCGACCGGAAGAGGGAGAGCGCTCCCGGGGGAAGTGTTCGATGAGTGAACGGTCTCGGTTCCGGCGCGGCGCGTATGTCGTCCCCAGCCTGTTCACGATCGCCAACCTGCTGTGCGGTTATATTGCGGTCGTGCGGAGCCTGCAGGGCGACTACTGGTTCGCCGCCCTGGCGATCCTGATCGCCGCGTTGCTCGATCGTCTCGATGGCTGGGTGGCGCGATTGACCGGCACCTCGAGCGATTTCGGAGTGCAGCTCGATTCGCTCGCCGACGTGGTGTCGTTCGGCATGGCGCCCGCCCTCATGATCCACATGTGGGCCCTGTCCGACCTGCCGAAGATCGTCTCCTTCGTCCCGTTTCTCTACCTGGCGGCAGGGTCGGCGCGGCTGGCGCGATTCAATATCCAGGCCCCCGCCCAGGACAAGCGATATTTCGTCGGGCTCCCGATCCCGGCGGCGGCCTGTGTCATCGCCTCGTGCGTCTTCTACAACCCGGCGCCGGTCGGCGATCCGCTCACTTCGGGCCTGGCGGCAGTGCTGGTGGCCGTGCTGGCTGTTCTGATGGTGAGTAAGGTGCGGTACCGGTCGTTTAAGGAGATTGATCTGAGGAGGCGCACGCGGTGGGTGATGGTGATTCTGGTGGCCATGGTCTACTTCGTGGTGGCCTCGTCACCCGAATTCGTTGCGCTCATCCTCAGCTTCACCTATCTGCTTTCGGGACTCGTGCCGCGGATCCTGACACCGGGGCGCCACGAAGCACGCACCGCGCACGCGGGAGGTCGGCATGGCAAAACGTAGTCGCGGGGAGGTGTCGCCGCCGGCCCATGTGGCGTTGTTCGAGGCGACGGCCCTCAACGCCAGGGGAGTCAAGGAGCAGCTCATCACCCGGTCCTTCCCGACCGCGTCATTGAAGCTCTATACCTCGAACACCGATCCGGACATCAACCTGACCGATTTCGGGGGTGAGCCGATGCTCGTCACCTCACCGGACATCGATGCGCTGGGCGAGATCGAGATCGCATTCCTGTGCGGCACACGCGAGGAGGGGGCGAAGTATCTCGGGTGGGCCGAGCGTAAGGGGTTTCTGGCCATCGACGTATCGGGCGCGTCGCGCGGCAACAACGAGATTCCGACGATCAACATCGCGGTCAATCCCGAAGCGATCCCGAGAGGATCGGGGGTCGTCGCCGCGCCGCACCCGATCGCGCAGTTTCTCTCGACCATACTGGCGCCGCTCGCGCGATCGTTCACCCCCCTGCGCGCAAGCGCGGTCGTCCTGCAGCCCGCATCGGAGTGCGGTGAGCGCGGCATCGAGGAGCTTTACCAGCAGACGATCGGCCTGCTGAACTTCGGCGAGGTCCCGAACACGATGTTCGGACGCCAGCTGGCGTTCAATCTCCTGCCGAGCCCGGTCTATGCGGGTCATCAGGGCCCGGGCGGGCCGGCACCTTCCGAGGTGGAACGGGAGGTCGGGCGCATGCTCGGCCCCGATGCGCAGCTGGCGATCGAGATCGTGATGGCCCCGGTCTTTCACTGTCACTCGGTTTCCCTCCATCTGGATCTGCCGGGCGCACCCGGGAAGGAACGGGTAGAAGCGGCTCTCCGGGAGTCGGACGAAATCAAGCTGCCGGGTGCGGGTGATCCGATTACGCCGGCGGAGAGGGCCGGGAAGCCGGGTGTGGCGGTCAGTGGCATTCGCCCGACCGGCCAGGATGGCGCGTTCTGGCTCTGGGGGGTGACGGACAATCTGCAATCCGGCTCGGCGTTCAACGCGGTGCGGATCGCCGAAACGATTCTGGCGCGTCGCGTCGCCGAGCGAACACACTGAATGAGGAGCGTATGCGGATCCTGAGATCGATCGGAGCGGCCGGTGCATCGATGGCACTGGCTCTGTCATTGCTGCCGGCGCAGGATCTGAAGCGCCCCGCGGAGCAGCTCGCAGCCATTTATTCCCTCCGGGTCCAACTGGAGGTCGAGCAGTGGCGTCTCGATGATGCGCTCAGCCGCCACGCCGAGAATGCCGGCAAGCAGGAGAACGCCCAGGCGCGGGTTGCTCAGCTGGCCCGGGACCTGGAGGCGATGGTTGATGGACGTGTCGCCTCCGACCCCGACCTGATCGACAATCGGGAGGAGAACCTCGAGATGGCCGAGCGGGCACTTACGTCACTGTTCCACGAGGGACGGAGGCTCCGAGTTGAAATCCGCGACTCGCATGTGAGGATCGAGATCGTTCAGGATCGGATCCGATCGTTGCGCAAGACGCTGCCGGCCGACAATGAGGCCCTCACCGGAGTGTGGGACGTCACCTATCTGCCGAGCGGTGACAAGGGTGCCTTCACCCTGCGCCAGTCCGGCACACTCCTGGCGGGAGAATACACTCTGGATGGTGGCTGGAAGGGGAGCCTGCAGGGCACCATCGTCGACGGCAAGGTGCTGCTGCACCGGATCGATTCGAAGCTGGGCCGGTCCTCCGATCTGGAGGGCCGCATCTCCCAGGATGGTCGCACCCTTCGGGGCACCTGGCTCAACTACGTCATGTCGGGCGGGGAGACTAATTCCGGCTCCTGGGTGGCGCGCAAACGGGCCCGGGAGCCCGCCTCCTGACCCGTGCGGCCGGCGCGACGCCGGTCAGCGGGGAGCGTCACCGGCGTCGGGATCAATGCGGAAGGCGAGTCGCCCGTGCTCCAGATCACCCGCCTCCGAGATCTCTCTGATCAGCAGCACATAGTCGCCGTTCGCCAGACCCTGAACCGGCAGGGTGACCTTCA
>JAZGDH010000091.1:0-3480 GCA_036477555.1 Acidobacteriota bacterium | reverse complement strand
CTCCCGGCAAACACATCCTCAATCTCTTCGGAGGGCATGCCCCGTATACCCTCGAAGGGACGACCTGGGACCAGGAGCGGGACAGGTTCGCCGACACGGTGATCGACACGATGGAGGAATACGCGCCGGGTCTCCGCGCTTCCATCATCCACAAGCAGGTGCTGACCCCCCCCGACCTGGAACGCATCTATGCCCTGCCGCAGGGGCACATCTTTCATGGCGAGATGGCGCTCGATCAGAGCTTCTTCGCGCGGCCCGCTCCCGGCTACGCGGACTACCGCTCCCCCATCAAGGGTTACTACCAGTGCGGTTCGGGCACCCACCCCGGCGGAGGGGTAATGGGCATGGGGGGACACAACGCCGCGCGGGAGATCCTCAGGGACATGTAGAGCATTTCCGGTGTTCGGTTCATTGACAGCGCGTTCGGATAGCCTCTAAACTAAAAACAATCCGCGGGTGATCATGCAGATGAACGACGTGAAGTACGGGACGATCGAGTTCGAGCGCCAGGGACCGATCGGGGTTCTAACGCTCAACCGTCCGGAACGCCTGAACGCGATCAACGGGCAGATGAAGCGGGAGATCGCCGATGTGCTCCCGCGCATAGAAGCCGACGAGGCGATCCGCGTGCTGATTCTGCGAGGGGCGGGGCGGGCCTTCTGCTCAGGGTTCGACCTTCAGGCCGAAGCGGAGGAGGAGCCGGCCGGCGTCGAGTACTGGCGACCCGAGCTCCGCCGCGACTTCGACGCGATTATGAGTTTCTGGTATTTCCCCAAACCGACCATCTCCTCGATACACACCTACGCACTGGCGGGGGGGTTCGAGCTGGCAGTGGCCTGCGACATCACCATCGCCGCAGAGGGAACACGCGTGGGTGAGCCCGAGCTCAAGTTCGGGAGCGGCATCGTTGCGCTCCTGCTTCCCTGGCTGACCAGCCCCAAGAAGGCGAAGGAGATCATCCTCACGGGCAATGATCGCCTCGACGCACGCGAGGCGGAGGCGCTCGGTCTCATCAATCGGGTCGTGCCCGCCGGCGAAGAGTTCAAGACTGCGATGGCCGTAGCGCGCGACATCGCCGTCATGGACCCGGATGGTGTGCGGCTCATGAAGGAGGCCATTAACCGAAGCTACGAGATCATGGGAATGGGGGAAGCGCTCCGGATGGCGCTCGATATCGACGTCGAGCTCGAGAGCCTGCAGACTCCTGACCGCGTGACCTTCAGGGAGATATCGCGGGCGGAAGGACTCAAGGCGGCGATCGCCTGGCGCGACGCGCGCTTCTCAAAGAACCGCTGAACGTCGCGGCGCTCGAATGTTGACAGATCCGACGATCATCTCCGGCACCATCCGCTCCTATGAAGGGCTCGCACAGGAATACCGCTGGCGCATTCCCGAGCGCTTCAACATCGCCGAGGCGATCTGCGGCCGTCACGCACGCGAAAGGCCCGACGACCCCTCCATCATCGAGGACGATCCCGGCGGAGGTCACCGCGTCATCAGCTTCGCCGGGCTCGAGGTGCTCTCGGACCGCGTCGCTTCGGGTCTCGCCCGGTTGGGGATCGTGCGGGGTGACCGTGTCGCCGTCACGCTCGAGCAGGGCGTCGACACGCTGGCCGTACACCTCGCCTGCTTCAAGCTGGGTGCGATCTCCGTGCCGATCGCTTCGCTGTACGGCACGCAGGGCCTCGCGTACCGCATCGACGATTGCGGCGCGCGTATCATCATTACGGACTCCGTGGGCGCGGCGAAACTGGCCTCGCCCAATCGACCGACATCGCTCGAGCACATCGTGGTCGCCGGCGATCTGCATCCCGGGAGTTCGCTCACATTTACAGAGCTGACGAGCGCGGGCGGACCCGAGGTCGGCTGCGCCGACACCGCCGCTGATGATCCCGCGATGCTGTTCTACACATCGGGCACCACGGGCCCCGCCAAGGGAGCGCTACACGCCCATCGGGTGCTTATTGGCCACCTGCCGGGTTTCCAGATGGTGTTCGACCTCGCTCCTCGCCGGGGGGATGTCTTCTGGACCCCTTCGGCCTGGTCCTGGGTGGCATCACTTGTGGAATTGGTGCTGCCCGCGCTCTACTTCGGACATCCGGTGGTGGCTACCTCAGAGCGATTCTCGATCCAGGGCGCCTATCGCGTCCTCGCGGAGCACGGGGTGACCTGTCCCTTTCTCGCGCCCGCCGCGCTGCGGCGCATGCGCACGGAGCCACCCGATCCCGCCACGCGGTTCTCACTGCGGGCGATCATGACCGGAGGTGAGGCCTCACCACCCGAAGTGCTCGAATGGACGCGCCGTACGCTTGGCGCGACGGTCAACGACATCTATGGCCAGACCGAGGCGAACCACATCGCCAGCGGCTGCAGTGCGCTTTTCGAGACGCCCCACGGTGCGATCGGACGGCCCGTCGTGGGTCGTCGTACCCGAATCGTCGATGCGGAGGGGAAAGAATCGGATCCCGGAAGGTCGGGGGAGATCACCCTGTGGAAGGACGATCCGATCGTGATGCTCGGTTATTGGGGGCGACCCGAGAAAACGGAGGAGAAGATCGCGGACGGCTGGATCCGAACGGGGGACGCCGGGTACCTCGACGAGCGGGGGTTCCTTCACTTCCAGGGACGCCTCGACGACATGATCATGGCCGGGGGCTACCGACTCGGCCCCGAGGAGATCGAGGGCGCGCTGCTTGCCCACGACGCGGTGATGGAAGTGGGGGTGGTGGGTCTGCCCGATCCCGAACGAGGTGAGATCGTCGCGGCCTGCGTTCGACTCAAGTCGGGCTTCGAGCCCAGCGATCTCCTTGCGAATGAGCTCCAGAACTTCGTGGTGCAGCGCCTGGCCGCCCATGCCCGACCGCGCCGGGTCGAGTTTGTCCAGTCTCTGCCGGCGACCTCCAGCGGAAAGACGCAGCGCGCGGCGCTACGCCGCCTGTTGCTCGAAAATCGACAGTCTGAAAAACTGGCACCCTGACAATTCCGGATTCCGGTGAAATCCCGCCGGCGGCCGGGGGGAGGCTGGACGACCAACGACCAGTCGGGCCATCGAGTTCTTCCCGCGGCAGGCGGATCGGGAAGTGCTCGCGGAGAGAAGATGATGCATGTGACACGGAGGTTCCAGCGGCATCTGGTTCTCATCATCGGCTGCGCTCTTCTCGCCGGTGGGTCGGCGGCCCCGGCGCTGTGGGCGCGGGAGAAACCGGCACAGGAGAAGTCGACGCGCGCGAAGCCGGCGCGCATCAAGTCGTCACGGCACAGGCCGGAGCGCATCATGGGCTTCTCCGCGCGCGCGACGAGGCGCCAGCTTGCCGTCGAGGAGAAGTTCAAAGCTATTCCCCAGCCGGAGAGGATCCGTGACTGGCATCGCTACTTCACGGCCGAGCCGCATCCGGCCACATCGCCACGGACTGAGGAGATCGCCCGCTTCATCAAGAAGACGTGGACTGAGCAGGGGCTCGAGGATGTCGTCATCCATCG
>JAZGDH010000090.1:0-2747 GCA_036477555.1 Acidobacteriota bacterium | reverse complement strand
CCCTGCACGCCGTCCTTGCCGTAACTGGTGATGGTGTAGATGGTCCCGAACGCGTTGGTGTCGATGTGCCAGGGGTTCTTCCAGCCGTCACCCAAGGGGACCTTGCGGAGATACAGGGGGGCGATGTACCCACCGATCGTGGCGGAATCCGCGTCACTCAATCCCCGCGGATAGACGTTGTTGTCGGTCGCGTACATTTCAAGCGCCTGCCCGATGGCGCGCATGTCGGCCATGGTCGATTTCTGCTTCGTGCGATCGAGTGCGCTCTGAAGCTGTGGGATGGCGATCGCCGCAATGATCCCGATGATGGTCACGACGATGAGCAGCTCGATCAGTGTGAATCCGGATTGACCTCGCGATTCGTCAGCTTTCCATCCCGCCATCATCAAATACCCTCCAGAAGGGCGGTCAGTCTAACACGCCGCTCCGCCCGTGGTGTGATGCTGCGATGTCCTAGTTACGGAGGGCGATGCTCCCGCGTCTAGGAGCCTGTCCGGGTATTGCGCGGCGTCCCGAACGCGACCCGACGCAATACCCGGACAGGCTCCTAGTCCTGCGGCGGCTCTGCCGGTGGCGTTTCGAGCAGAGCCCGGGGATCGATATTACCGCCGCTCAGGACGACGGCGGTCGGCACGCCACCGGTGCGCACCCGCCCTGATCGCAGTGCCGCGAGTGCCGTGGCGCCGCTCCACTCGGCCAGCAGGTGCTCGGATCGCAGCAACCAGCCGGCCGCCTCGCGGATCGCTTCATCGGGCACCGTGATGACATCCATGACGAACCGCCGCACGATATCAAAATTCAGATCGCCCGGCCGTACCGGGAGGAGGCCGTCGGCGACCGAGCCGACCGACGAGAGGGTCACCGGCGCGCCAGCGCGCAGCGACGCGGTCATGCAGGCGGCCCCTTCGGGCTCGACCCCGATCACACGGATCGCGGCGCGACGATAGCCGCAGGCCAGCGCGATTCCCGACAGCAGTCCTCCGCCGCCCACCGGGACCAGGACCACTCCCACGTCCGGCATCTGCTCGAGGATCTCGACACCGCAGGAGGCCTGTCCGGCGATGATCGCAGGATGATCGAAGGGCGGCACCATCGTGAGGCCGCGCTTCTTCTGCAGCTCCTCCGCGAGCGTCTTCCTCTCTGCCGAGGTGGTGCCCCGGAAGTGAACCTCGGCCCCATTCTCCCGCGCCCTCTCGACCTTCACCGCCGGCGCGTCGTCCGGCATGACGACGACCACCGGCAACCCGGCGCTCCGCGCCGCAATCGACAGGGCGATGGCGTGGTTGCCCGAGGAATAGGTGATCACGCCGCGCGCTGCGACTGCCGGATCGAGCTCGGCTAGAAAGTTCGAGGCCCCGCGAATCTTGAAGGCGCCACCGATCTGGAGGTTTTCGCACTTGAATGAGACCGGATGCCCCAGCCGCGTGGCAAGGGCTTCGGACGGTATCAGCGGGGTGATCCGGGCGATCCGGGCAACGCGCGCCCGCGCCTCTCGGATCTCTGCCGGCCCGAGTCGTTCCTGAGCGTCTGCCATCTCCTGTCCTCCGACCCCCGTCACCTATCTTCCCACAGACGGACCCTTAAACCACACCAGTGTGAAGGGCTACCGGCGTGCTCCTGCCCTCGCGGGACCGGGCGGAGCGAACGCAGCCGAGGGGAGCGGCCGCGCAGTGGCCGCGGACCCGTGTGCAGCAAGGGCAGGAGCACGCTGGTCGGTCGCCGCGGGGCTTGTACCGGTGAAGGCGATATGAGAGACTTTCCGAGATCGAGGGAGAATCCTGAAAATGTCTGCACCGACCGACTATAAGAACAAGTTCCTTAAAAAGCCGCCGAAGCGTCTGGCCGTCATCGATCACAGCAGTTGCTCGGGTTGCGCCAACTCACCCGCCTGTGTCGCGTTTTGTGAAACGGTCACCGTCAAGACTCAGGTGGTCGACGCCATCCGCTACATCTCCTCACCCGATTCGCCCAACAATCTCGCGGTCATCCAGTACGATAAATGCATCGGTTGCGCACTCTGCGCGGAAGTTTGCCCGTGGGAGGCAATCACGATGTACAGCTTCGATGAGGCGTGGGAGGCGCACGCCGAGCTTACTCAGGTCGAGTACAGCCCCGCGATCGACATCAACCCCGAACCGAAGGATGAGGAGTCGGACGCCACGGAGGCCCCCGCACCGGTGTCCTGACCAGACGATGGAGATCGTCGCCGTCCTGCTGGCCGCCGGTGATTCGGAGCGCATGGGCCGATCCAAGGCGCTGATCCCGTGGCGCGGCCGGACGCTGCTCCGCCATCAACTCTGCGAGATCCAGAAAAGCGCCGTCAGCGAGTGCGTCACCGTGCTCGGCCAGGATGCGGAGCGCCTGACTCGGGAGGTGGAGTCTTCGGTGCGTCCGACCTGGAAGGCGCGCGCCGTTTACAATCCACGTCACGGTGAGGGAAAGAGCGCCTCGATCCGCGCGGGATTGACCTCGCTGTGCGAGCGACCCGATGGCGTCCTGATCGCCTCCGTCGATCAGCCGCTGGATCATCGTCTCGTCGATGCCCTCATCGCTCGGGCCGGGGAGGAATGGGAGCGCGGCCGCGCCGCCAATCGTAGGTTGATACTGATTCCGACCTTCAGCGGCCGGCGCGGCCATCCGCCGCTGTTCAGCGGCGATCTCATCGGGGAGTTGATGGAAGTCCGCGAGGAAAGCGAGGGGCTGCGCGCAATCGTTCGGCGCGATCCCGGCCGGGTGCTCGAGCTTCC
>JAZGDH010000009.1:0-2189 GCA_036477555.1 Acidobacteriota bacterium | reverse complement strand
TCGGCGCCGAGCTGCGCCGCGATCTGCGCCGCATAGGCAACCACGTCGATCGCCGTTTCCCCTTCCTTCGAGAGTTGCGCACCGCGCGGGTACGACCAGATGACGAGGGCGAGCCCGGCCGCTTTCGCCTCGTGCCGTAAGACCCGGACCTGCTCGTACATGCGGCCGGCATGCGCGGAGCCCGGGTAGATCGTGTATCCGATGGCGGAGCATCCGAGCCGCAGGGCGTCGCGCACCGACCCGGTCTGCACCGACAGGGGATCCTTCTCGTCGTGCAGCGCCTCACGGTTGTTGAGCTTCAGAATGAGGGGAATGTCGCCGGCGAACGATGCCGCTCCCGCTTCCAGGAACCCGAGGGGCGCCGCGTAGGCGCTGCAGCCCGCCTCGAGCGCCAGACTGAAGTGGTAGTGGGGATCGTAGCCGGGCACATTGGGGGCGAAGGAGCGCGCCGGCCCATGTTCGAACCCCTGGTCCACGGGCAGGATCACCATCCGTCCGGTGCCTCCCAGAGTGCCTTGATTCAGCATCCGGGCGAGGTTCGTCTTCACGCCGGGGTTCGCGCTCTCATAGTGGGACAGGATGGTCCGAATCCGCTCCTTCATGATCCTCCCTTTCTTTGATCCGTCTTGCTCGTCGTCATGGGATGGTCGAGTTCGTCGGTCAATGACTCAGGGTTCATCCCACATCTTGACCGGCCAGCATCCGCTCGTAGAGTGCCACGTCGTCCCGGCTGCCGATCGCCAGCGGCACCCTCTGGTGGAGGGAGGCCGGCCTCACTTCGAGGATACGCTGCCGGCCGGTGCTCGCACGTCCTCCGGCCTGCTCGGTGACGAACGCGAGCGGCGCGCACTCGTACAGGAGGCGCAGCTTGCCGTCGGGATTCTTGGCATCCCCCGGATAGAAGAAGATGCCCCCCTCCAGCAGTCCGCGGTGCAGATCGGCGACCAGCGCACCGACGTAGCGCAGCGAGTGAGGCCGGTCCGCCGCGCGATCACCCGCCGCCAGGTGCTCGACGAACCGCCGCACGTTCGGATCCCAGCCCTGCTCCCGCCCCAGATTGGCGCTGTAGTAGGGGCCGCGCGGCGGACAGACCATCTTCGGATGGGTCAGGATGAACGCGTTCCGATCGAGATCAAGGGTGAAGCCGTCCACGCCATCGCCGCGCGTGATCACGAGGATCGTCGCCGGGCCGTACATGACGTATCCCGCGCACACCAGTCGCGCATCGTCTTGAATTTCCTCGAGAACCGCCGCGCAGGGGCCCGAACGTCGGCGCAGATAGATACCGAAGATGGTCCCCACCGCTCCGTTGATGTCGGTATTCGACGAACCATCGAGGGGATCGGTGCAGAGGATGAAGCGCGCCTGCCCGTCCGTGGCCATGATCCTCCCGTCCTCGATCTCCTCGCTCACGAACGAAGCAACGACGCCGCTCCGCTCGACCGCATCGATCAGGATGTCGTTGGCGACGATATCGAGTTTTTTCTGCGCGTCGCCCGTCGGGTTTTCCCCTCCCGCGTAACCGACCAGCCCGACCAGGCCGGCCCGGGCCACATCGCGCGAGATCACCCGTCCCGCCCCGGCGAGCTGCTTCAAGAGATCGACCAGCCCCCGTTCCTCGCGCGGACGGCCGCTCTCCTCATCGGTCAGGAATCGGTCCAGGGTGAGGGTGTCACCGCTCAACGCTTCGTCTCCCCGCCGCGGGCGTTGCCGCCATTCAGCCACGCCCTTCCCTCGCGGGCCAGAAGCTCGTCCGCCTCGACCGGCCCCCACGATCCCGAGGGATAGTTGGGGAAGCCACGCGGCGGCAGCGCCCCCCAGACATCCAGGATCGGCGTGGCGACGCTCCAGGCGGCCTCGACATTGTCGGCCCGTTGGAACAGCGTGGCGTCCCCGTTCATGCAATCGTACAGGAGGGTCTCATATCCGGTGGAGGGCCGCGCATGAAAGTAGTCCGCGTAGCAGAAATCCATGTCGACGCCGCCGATGCGGACGGTTGGTCCGGGGATCTTGGCGCCGAAGCTGAGCGCGATGCTCTCGTCAGGCTGAATCCGCATGACCAGCCGGTTTGGCGTCAGCTGCTCCACGGGGGTGTCGCGGAACAGCGCGAACGGGACGCGACGGAATTGGATGGCGATTTCGCTCACCCGTTTCGCGAGGCGCTTGCCGGTGCGCAGGTAGAACGGCAC
>JAZGDH010000089.1:0-11666 GCA_036477555.1 Acidobacteriota bacterium | reverse complement strand
TCGTGCAGGACTCTCTGCTCGGAGCGATTCTCGGTCTCGCCGGATTCAAGAAAACACTGATGGCCTACCTCATCGGTTCTCTCGGGTCTCTCTTCATGCTGAACCAGGCGATCCCGCGATTCGGCATCCTGGTGGCTGCAACTCTGCTCGATCCCCTGACCGAGCTCGGCCTGTCGTTCGCGCTCGGGCAGGGATTCCTGTTCCCGGGCCCCTGGGAGCTGCTGCAGCGCGGCCTCGGCAACGGGATCATCGGGCTGCTGGTGTTCTGGATCGCGGCGAGGTTGCCGTGAGCGCGTTTTCGACCCTTCCGCAGAGCAAGGATCGACAGGATTTCTACGAGGAGCGCAGGCTCACCGGGCGAATCCGCGTCGTCCAGTCAATGTTCGTGGCGGTCCTGATCGTTTACGTCATGGCGTTCTGGTATCTACAAATCGTCAAGGCCGACTATTACCTCAAGCTTTCCGACAACAACCGGCTGCGCCGGGAAACGCTGCAACCGATGCGCGGCGTCATCACCGATCGGGAACGACGCGTCCTCGCGAGCAACCGAATCGCTTTCAATATCCAGCTCGATCGTGAAGCGGTGCCCGATATGGCGGCCTTTCTCCCGGAAATGTCCGCTATCCTGACGACCGACGAGGAGACCCTTCGCAACCGGCTGTCCCGGTATCGCCGCCGTCCCGCCTTCATTCCGGTCGTGCTCAAGGAAGACGTCGATTTGGCCGAGGCGGCCTACATCGAGTCGCGTCGACTGGAGCTGCCGATGCTGTCGGTCGATCTCGAGGCGCGCCGCTTCTACCAGCACGGCTCGCTCGCGGCCCACGTCCTCGGACATGTCGGTGAAGCAACCGACGCACAGATCGGGAGCCGCGAGAAAGGCGAGATCGAGATGGGAGAGATCATCGGCCAGATGGGACTCGAGAGATCCTTCGACGATGCGCTGCGCGGCCGTTCAGGATGGAAGCAGGTCGTGGTCAATAACCTGGGGAGGACCATCCAGGATGTCGATGTCGGGCGTCGCCCGACTCCCGGCCACGCGATCCGCCTGACGATCGACATGGACCTGCAGCGCGTGCTCGAGGAGGCGTTCGGCGACGAAGCGGGCTCGGCGGTCTTTCTCGATCCGCACTCCGGCGAGGTGCTGGCGATGGCCTCCCGTCCCGGTTTCGATCCGAACGTCTTCGCCGGACGGTTTTCGCAGGACACCTGGAATGCGCTGATGACCGATCGACGCCATCCGCTCCAGGATCGGGCTTCGCTCTCGAAGTTCGCACCCGGTTCAATCTTCAAGATTGTCATGACGGTTGCGGCCCTCGAGGACGGGTTCGCGGGGCCGGGCCGTGTGGAGAACTGCACCGGTTCGTGGCGGCTCGGGCGGAAATCGCTGCGCTGCTGGGCAATCAACAAGGGCGGCCACGGATTGACCAACCTGCGCGATGCGATCGTGCACTCGTGCAACGTTTACTTCTACAAGCTGGGTTATGAGATGGGGATCGAGAGGATCGCACGCTGGGCCCGGGCGTTCGGCTTCGGAAGCCGGACGGGGATTGATCTGCCGCACGAGGAGGCGGGCACCGTCCCCGACCCCCAGTGGAAGGCCCGCGCCTACCCTTCCGATCCGACGTGGCACCCCGGTGAAACCACATCGGTGTCGATCGGGCAGGGCGCTCTCGAGGTGACACCGCTGCAGATGGCGGTCTTCTCCGCGGCGATCGGTAACGGCGGAACCCTGTATCGACCACACATCGTCCTGTCCCGCGAGACTCAGGAGGGGGTGGACGAACTGGTGCAGGATGATTACGTGGCGGGTCGCGTCGAACTGCGACCGCGTACCCTGAGATTCATCAGGGACGCCATGTGGGGGGTGGTGAACGAGGACGGGACGGGGAGGCGGGCGCGCCTCGCCGGGCGGGACGTCTGCGCCAAGACCGGGACCGCGCAGGTGGCCCGTGCCTCGCGTGATATCGATGCCGACGAGATGCGCAAGAATCTCCGCAGCCATGCCTGGTTCATTGGATTCGCGCCGCGGGACGATCCGAAAATCGCCTGGGCTGTCTTCGTACAGAACGGCGGCCATGGCGGCACCATCGCCGCGCCGATCGCCCGCGCGGTCCTCGAGCGCTTCTTCGAGAAGCAGGACCTGAGATCGGAAGGAGAGGCGGTTGCTAGCGCGTCGGCAATTCGATAATTTCGACAGCATCCTGTTTTTTTCCGGTCTGGCGGTCGCCATGGTCGGGCTCGGAGTGATTTACTCGGCGACCGCCGGGGCCGCCATGTCGGGCCCCTTTCTGCGGCAAAGCCTGTGGCTTCTGATCGGGCTGATCGCGCTCACGGTGGCTCTCACCGTCGACTACCACACGCTGGCTGAGTTCTCTTACCTGTTCTACGGTCTGGCGATCCTGCTGCTGGTGCTGACCCTCATCGTGGGCCGGTCGGTCAACGCCAGTCAGTCGTGGCTCGGCATCGGGGGGATCCAGTTCCAGCCTTCGGAGCTCGCGAAGGTGGCGACCATCCTGATGCTCGCCACCCACCTGGGGCGTGAACGCGTTCAGGGGCTCGGCTTCGTGAACTTCGCGGCGATCACGGCGATCGTCGGCGTCCCGGTTCTCCTGATCATCAGACAACCCGACCTGGGTACCGCGGCGACCTTCGCACCCCTGCTGGGAGGAACGATTTTCCTGGCCGGGATCCGGGTCCGGACGCTCCTCATTCTGGCCCTGATCGCAGCGCTCGCCCTGCCGATCGTCTGGGGACATCTCAAACCGTACCAGAAGGAACGCGTGAGGACTTTCGTCGAGCCGACGCGCGATCCGAAGGGAGCCGGATATCAGTTGATGCAGTCCCATATCGCGGTCGGCTCGGGCGGTATTCTGGGCAAAGGGTTTCTGTCGGGGACCCAGGGGCAGCTGCAGTTTCTGCCGGAACAGCACACCGACTTCGTCTTCGCCGTTCTCGCCGAGGAGCGAGGATTTCTCGGATCGATGGCGGTCCTGGCGCTCTATTTCCTCATCCTCTATCGATGTATCGCGATCGCCCGTGCCGCGCGCGATCGGCTTGGGGTGTTTCTCGTGATGGGCGTCGTCTTCGTCATCGTGGGGCAGACCCTGATGAACATCGGGGTCGTCGTCGGCCTGTTGCCCACGACGGGCGTACCGCTCCCCCTGATGAGCTATGGTGGGTCCTCTCTTGTCATCACGCTGACCTGTTTCGGGCTGGTTCTCAACGTCTGGAAGAGACGACTGGTCAACTGAAGCACGTTTCCGTGTTCGGGCGATTCGCATCGAAGGTCCCGTTCGATTTCATGACCATCCGAGGATGACGTCGGGGCGACGAGGAGGGATCGGTTGGGCAGGGAAATCCTGATCGACGGTGACGGCGGGGAGACCCGGGTCGTCCTCCTCGAGGATGATCGGTTGTGCGAGGCCTTTATTGAGAGGCCGGGCGTCCGGCGCCTCTCCGGTGACATCTACAAAGGGCGCGTGAACAACGTGCTCCCGGGGATGCAGTCGGCCTTCGTCGACCTCGGACTCGAACGGCACGCTTTTCTTCATTTCGAGGATCTCCAGCGCCCGATCGAGGCACTGGAGGAGGATGCCGGACCCGCCCCTGAGCAGGAGCCGCACTCAAAAACCCGCCCGTCACGCGGCTCGATCGAGGAATCCCTCGCGGTCGGGAACGACCTGATCGTCCAGGTCGCCCGCGAACCGATTGCTCAGAAAGGGGCACGGATCACGACGCAAGTGGCGCTCGCGGGTCGCTTCCTCGTCTACCTCCCGGGCGTCGAGCATGTCGGTGTATCGCGACGGATCGAGGGTGACGAGAAGCGTGAAAAGCTGCGGAGTACCGTCTCCACAATCCTCACAGAACTGGGAGTTGAGGGTGGAACCATCGTGCGGACCGCAGGGGAGGGACAGACGCCCGATGAGTTCCGGGGGGATCTGCGAGCTCTGGCATCGCAGTGGGAGGCGATCCTGCGCAGCGCGGCAGAGCGCCCGGCGCCGGCGCTGCTGCACCGCGAGCCGGGGAGCGTGGAGCGCGTGCTGCGCGATATTTTTCGCGCCGATATCGACCGGGTGACCGTGGACGGTGCCGCACTCCATCGCAACACGGTTGAAACCATGCGCGGGATTCAGCAGAATCTCGTCGACCGCATCCACGTGCACGACGGCCCGTCCTCCCTCTTCGGGGATCGCGGCGTCCAGCGCCAGCTCGATCGCGCCCTCAGGCCGCGGGTCTGGCTGAAGTCCGGCGGATCGATCGTCATCAACCAGACCGAGGCGCTTGTCGCTGTCGACGTCAACACCGGGAAGTACGTCGGTAAGCGCCGACTCGAGGAGACGATCCTGCGCACGAACCTGGAGGCGGTCGAGGAGATCGTCTGCCAGGTCCGTCTGCGGGATCTCGCCGGAATCATCGTCATCGATTTCATTGACATGGAGGAGAAGGAGAGCCGGGATCAGCTGCTCGCGGCGCTTCACCGAGAGCTGCGCCGGGATCGGGCGCGGAGCCGGGTGCTGCAGATCAGCGACTTCGGTCTGGTCGAGATCACCCGCCAGCGCACCAAACCGAGCCTTGAGCGGATGCTCTGCAGTCCCTGCCCCTCATGCTTCGGGTCGGGGCGCGTCAAAACCGACGAGACGATCTACTTCGAGGTGCTGAGAGAGGCCCGGCAGGTCATCGCGGTGGCGGCGGTGACCTCGCTGCGCGTGCGGGCACACGGCCGGATGGTTCCGAACCTGGTCGAGGAGCGCGTGCGCCTCGCAGGCGATCTCGGGCTGGCCGGGGAAGATTGTGTCAGGATCGAGATCGACGACGAACTCGGGAACGAGCGATTCGAAGTAGACACAGGCTGAAGAACGCGACCTGATCAGGCCGCTATGGGGAGATCCAGTTCGACCCGGGTTCCCCCGCCGCTGGCGTTCTCGATCCGTATCGCCCCGCCATGCTCCTCGACGATCTTCCGCACGATCGCCAGCCCCAGGCCGGTTCCCTGCTTCTTGCCGTGGGTGGCGAACGGCTCGAAGAGACGCTTTCGGATCTCCTCCGGGATGCCTCGCCCGCTGTCGGTCAGGGATGTTGCGCAGTGAGCCTCGGAGCGCATACAGCGCACCGCCAGTCGTCCTCCGTCCGGCATCGCCTCGAGGGCGTTGGCGATGAGATTGTGCAGGACACGGACCATCCTGGCCGGATCGACCCGCACGCGGGCCTCCTCGTCGAGAGCGAGTTCGAGTTCGACCCGGGACCGCACCAGTCGTTGCTCGAGAGGGCGCAGGGTCTGACGGACCAGGTCGGCCATCTTGACTTCGAGGATCTCGAGCGGGGGAGCCGCCTTCGAGAACTGGAGAAGGTCGCCGGTCAGGTGGGTCAGCCGATCGACTTCCGAGATGATCGTCTGGAGATGCGGTCGCGAGGCGTCCTCCGCTGAGGAGCGCGTGTACATCAGCTCCGCGAGCCCCCGGATCGAGGTGAGGGGGCTGCGCAGATCATGGACGATCGCGCGCGCCATCTGGCCGATCGCCAGCGTGCGCTCGGCGCGCACCCGCTCGTCCACGAGGCGACTGTTCTGGATCGCCACCGCGGCGAGACCTGCGAGTGCTTCCAGAAGCGGCAGATCGGGCTCATGGTGGGGAAGATGCCGGCGGCTGTCGAGATAGACGACGCCGATGATGTCGCTGCGCACCGTCAGGGGGAGGCAGAGAATCGCCTGCAGCCGCAACCGGACGATGCTCTCGGTGACGGAGCGACCGCCGTGGCCACCGATGCGATCCCTGTAGACGGGACGCCCGGTGCCTGCGACCTCCTCGACGATCGATCGGCTGACCTCGATTTCCGTGGGGGGATTCGCGTCACGGGACCACGGCACGAGTCGCTCTCCGTCCTTGAGGAACAGGTACCCGCGCTCGGCGCCGGAAAAACGTACTGCACCCTCCAGGACTCTCTCGAGTATCTCGTCCAGATCGAGCGAGGAGGTGATTGTGCGGGCCACCTCCATCAGGGTGAGCAGGCGTTCGCCGCCCGGTTCTTTCTTCGCGGAAGGCATCTGAATGCGGAGGCGGACAGTACCGCTGCCGGTCAGGTCGATCAGGGCTCCGGACCGAAGCGAGGTGCCGACCTCACCGACCAGATTCCCCTCGACGCGGGGTCGCCCCGCGGAGGCCAGGGGGAGCAGAACATAGGCGCCTCCGAGGAGAACGATCTGAGCGTGTCGGGGATGTACGCCGTGACCCTTGAGCTGAAGGTCACAGGTGGTCGCCGAGCCGATGACGAAGGGCGATTTGCCGACCGGCACGCTCTTGAGCGGGCCATCGGGCCCGAGGATTTCGATCTGTGGTGTCGGGCGGGGCATCACTCTTCCTCCGAGGCGCTGGGGGTTCAATATGAGGCTCCGTCGCACTCGGATCAATCAAGGGAGCCGCCCCGCCCGGTCGGGGTGGACGACCGGCATGAGGGATCGTTCGGCCGGGTGGGTGCTTGACAGGGGGTGGGCGGCGGCGTACACTGGCCTCCTAATTGAGACTGAGTCGCAGTAGCATTTAGATCCGGGCCCCGGGGGGGGCGACGCGGAGGCGGGGATGCCAGCGCAGGGCGACAAGATCTCGCAATTCGAGCGTTACCTTCAAAGCCAGGGTCTGAAGAGCACCAGAGAGCGCAAGGCGATCGCCCGGGAGGTTCTGGTGATCAGTGAGCACTTCGATCCGGAACTGCTGCAGAGCCGACTGCGGAGCAAGGGAACGAGAGTCTCCCGGGCGACGATCTACCGCACGCTCGATCATCTGATCACCAGCGGCCTGGTGCGCAAGACGAGTCTGGACGTCGAGCACAAGACAGCTTTTTACGAGAACACAATCGTCCGTGGACACCATGAACACATGGTCTGCATCGGGTGCGGCATCGTCATCGAGTTTACATCCGACGAGATCGAGTCCCTGCAGGACGAGATCTGCGACAACTATCGATTCAAGCCGGTGCGCCACACGCATCAGATCATGGGGTACTGTCGCAAATGTCACTGACGCAATACCCGGACAGGCTCCCAGGGGGTCGCCCGTGAACGCATCGCCGGCACCGAATGTGGCGCCCGCGGCGCAGGGGCGTCCGTCCGATAATGTCGTTTTGCTCGGCAATCCCAATGTGGGCAAGAGCGTGCTGTTTTCCCTGCTCACCGGAAAATACGTCACTGTCTCCAACTACCCGGGAACGACGGTCGAGGTCAGTCGCGGCACACTGAACCTCACCGGACGCCGGCACACCGTCGTCGATACCCCCGGGGTGAATACGCTCCTGCCGATGTCGGAGGACGAGCGGGTCACGCGGGACATCCTCCTGTCCGAGCGACACCGCGTCATCCTGCAGGTCGGTGATACGAAGAACATCGGCCGCGCGCTCCTCCTGTCGCTGCAGATCGCCGAGATGGGACTGCCGTTCGTCCTCTGTCTCAACATGCGCGACGAGGCGAGTCGGCGCGGGCTGAAGGTCGACTGCCGGCGGCTCTCCGAGTCCCTCGGGGTCGACGTCATCCCCACCGTCGCCGTGCGGCGCGAGGGGATCGGCGCCCTCATCGGCGCCCTCCACGCGCCGCGCGAGTCCGGTTGGGGGGTCCGTTACGATGAGCAGATCGAAACCAAGGTGAAGGAGATTTCGACGCTTCTCCCGGAGGCTCCGGTCAGCGCACGCTCCCTCGCGCTGATGGTGCTGGCCGGGGACGAGTCGCTCGGACCCTGGCTACGCGCGGGGGTCACCGAGTCGGTCCTGAATCGGATCGAGGGCCTGCGACGGGAGCTGGAGCGCGCCTACCGCTTGCCGCTCGTCGTGGTGATCAACCAGCGGCGCAAGCGGGAAGCGGATCGTCTCGCCGCTCAGGTGCGTGTGGGAGAGCTCCGCGCGCCGCGTGCCCTCGGCCGTTTGCTCGAGTCCGCGACCCTTCACCCGGTCCTGGGATTTCCGGTCCTGGCCGGTGTGCTGTACATGATGTACCTGTTCGTTGGCGTGCTGGGTGCCGGAACGGCTGTCGACTTTCTTGAGGGAACCGTCTTCGGGCAATACGTCAATCCCTGGGTGACGGCCCTGGCCGATCGAGCCCTGCCCTGGGTCTGGCTTCGCGATCTCTTCGTGGGACAGTACGGGCTCGTCACTATGGCCTTCACCTACGCCATTGCGCTGATCTTGCCGATCGTCACGACCTTCTTCCTCGCCTTCGGCATCCTCGAGGATTCGGGGTACCTGCCGCGTCTGGCGATTCTGATGAACCGCACCTTCAAGGTGATGGGGTTGAACGGCAAGGCGGTGCTGCCGATGGTGCTGGGCCTGGGATGCGACACGATGGCGACCCTGACGACGCGGATCCTGGAAACCCGCAAGGAGCGCACCATTGCCATTCTGCTGCTCGCCCTCGGGGTACCGTGCTCCGCGCAGCTCACCGTGACCCTGGCAATGCTGTCCGGGCTCTCGTGGGGGGCGACCGCAATCTGGCTCTCGATCGTGATCGGCACGATTCTCGGTGTCGGCTACCTCGCCTCGTGCATCATCCCGGGCCAGGGCTCCGACTTCATTCTGGAGATCCCGCCTCTCAGGATGCCGACCTTCGCCAACATCGCCACCAAGACGGTCGCCCGCGTCGAGTGGTACCTGAAGGAGGCGGTGCCGTTGTTCATCCTCGGAACGTTGATCCTTTACGTCGCTGATGCCGTGGGCCTGCTGGTGCTCACGGAGCGCGCCTTCGCGCCGGTCGTGCGCGGGGTGCTGGGGCTTCCCGAGGCGGCGGCCGGCGTCTTCCTCCTCGGGTTCATGCGCCGCGATTTCGGGGCGGCGGGGCTGTTTCAGATGGCCGATCGGGGTGCTCTCGACCCGATCAACATCGTCGTCGCGCTGGTGACCATCACGCTGTTCATTCCCTGCATCGCCAACTTCTTCATGATCGTCAAGGAGAAGTCATGGGGGATCGCGCTCCTGATCGCCGCGATCGTCTTCCCGTTCGCTGTTTTGGTCGGTGGAGCGCTGAATTTCGTGCTGCGCGCCGCGGAGATATCATTATGAGCGCCGGGCAGGCCACCGTTCCGGAGCGCACGCCGATCGCCGCGATCCACCGGTGTCCACTGTGCGGCGGCCGATTCGCGCAGGAAGAACACTGCTCCATCTGTCCGATGACCGCGTACTGCCACACGGTCTGCTGCCCGAACTGCGGATACTCGTTCGTCGAGCGGTCCAGCCTTCTCGACCTGTCAAGTCGGATCACGGCGTGGGTCCGCCGCGCGCTCGTCGGGCGGCGCAAAGGAGCGTCGCATGGGTGAGCCGCTGCGGGAGGATATCCGGCGTCACCTGATCGAGGACCTGGCCGAGGAGATCTGGACCCTGGCCGAGGAGGGGAACCATCGCCGGAAGGATCTGGAGGCGCGCACTCAGATCCAGGCGATCGGGGAGACCCTGAAGGAGATGACGGGGGACGGCCTGATCGATATGCGGGACGATGAGGTCCATCTCACCGCAGCCGGTGACGTTCTGGCGCTCGAGATCGTGCGTCGCCACCGCCTGGGGGAAACCCTGTTCTCGCTTCTGTTCGACCTCGAAGAGGAGGAAGCCGAGACGACCGCCTGCGCCTTCGAGCACATCCTGTCACCTCAAGTCACGATCTCGGTCTGCACCTATCTCGGGCACCCCCCGGCCTGTCCGCACGGCAAACGGATCCCACGCGGCAGTTGCTGCGGAACTTTTTCGTTGGAGATGAAGCCGCTCGTCAGGCGGCTCGCCGACCTGAGCCTGGGTAAGGAGGGGGCGATCGTCTTCATGGCGCCGGGCTCGCGCTCCCGGCTCGCCCGGCTGAGTGGGCTCGGGGTGGTGCCGGGGAGCAAGGTCCGGCTGGTTCAGAAACGCCCCGCTGTCGTGCTGGAGATCGGCGCCACGACGGTGGCGCTCGACCGGGTGATCGCGGACGAGATCTACGTGAAGCCGAGCGACCACTGATCGCGGCGAGGAGCCCCGCGCAGCGTGTGCGTTGCGGGATCGTTATCTGAATGAATCGCATACACAACATCGCAACCGCGGCAGCCTTGATCGGCATTGTCTGTATGCCCTTGTGGGATGAACCGGCAATGTGGCCGGCGTCGCCCGAAGCGCTCACAACGCTGAGGCGGGCTCGCTACCTGATGGGATCGACACTGACCCTCACCCTCCGGGGCGTCGAAGACCCCTCGATCGCCGCGGAGGTGTTCGAGGAGGTGGCCCGCCTGGAGAGCCTGCTGAGCAACTGGGATCCGAGCAGCGAGATCTCGCGGCTCAACCGAATGGCGGGTGATCGCCCGGTCGTCTGTACGGTCGACCTGTTCGATGCGATCGCTTCGGCGATCCAATGGGCGGACGCCACCTCCGGTGCGTTCGATCCGACCGTGGAGCCGCTGGTGCGGCGGCCGCGGGCCGGGTCAACCTTGATGCGGGCCGGGAAGGGGGAGACCACACAGGGTTCCCAGGAGGACCAGTCACCGATCGGGCACCACCACGTTCAGCTGGATGCCGGGAATCGGAGCATCCGGTTCGACGCGTCCGGCGTTGGCATCGACCTGGGTGGTCTGGGCAAGGGAATCGCGCTCGATGCGGTCGCGAAAATCCTCACGCGACGCGGGGTGGAGGGCTACCTTCTCGATTTCGGCGGTCAGGTCCTGGCGCGCGGTGGTCCGACCCCCGGCGAGCCGTGGCGGGTCGGTCTTGCCGATCCGGCCGACCGGCTCGCATCGATCGCTCAGATCGCCATCCGATCGGGGTCGATCGCGACATCGGGGAGACTCGGCCCGGCGGGGCCCGAGCAGATCGTAGAACACATTCTCGATCCGGCAGATGGCCGACCGGCCAAATACACGGGATCGGTCACCGTTTTCGCCGCTGACGCGACGAGCGCGGACGCGCTCTCGACCGCGCTGTTCGTCATGGGGCCGGCAGTCGGGATTCCGTGGGCGCAGAGTCGGGGAATCGAAGCGCTCTACATCGATCGGGAGGGATCGGGCCGACTGCGGTACCGGGCGACCCCGGCTTTCCCGGCATGGGCCGGGAAGGGGAGCATGTCGACTCGGGAGGGGCCGGCGGCGGCGGTCCCTTCACGCGGGGAATGTCGAGCCCGGAACTGAGGCAGCGGGTTATCGAGGGGAAGGAGAGTGCAATTTTTTCACGACGACAGCGGTGCCGGAATGGCGCAGGCCGGCCGGCGGGACGAAGCGGGATCGTCAGTCTGTTCGGGTGCATGGTGCTCCTCGTAACCGGTCTGGTCGATCCGGCGCCACTCGTCGCGGAGGAAGGGTCGACCGCCGGGGAGGTGCAGGAGGATCGGGCCGCCCGCGAGGTGCTCGAGAAGCGACTGCGTGCGCTCGAGGCGCAGGTGGCGGCCCTTCAGACGGAAATTGAAAGGCTCCGCGCCGGCTCGGCCGCGGGAATGTCAGACCCCCTGGCGGAGCTCGAGCGGCGGATCCAGGCGCTGACGCTCGAGATCGAACGCCTGCGGATCGGCCGCGCCGCAGCCCCCGAGGCGGAAGGGTCGGCGCACGGCTTCGGGCCGGCAGCCTCGAAGGTGTACGGCACGCGACGAGGTGTCGCGATCGGCGGCTACGGCGAGATGCTGTACGAAAATTTCGATGGAGAGACCGACGGGGGCGCCCCGTCGATGAAGACCGATCAGGCCGACTTCC
>JAZGDH010000088.1:0-3171 GCA_036477555.1 Acidobacteriota bacterium | reverse complement strand
CCGGACTGGAGCCAGGGGCCATCGGCGCTGGCCGAGGTGACCGACCAGATAGGTCACGGACGGCTGATCGCGTGCGCCGCTTCGCTCTGGCTGGTCGGCCTGATCGGCTGGTGGATGGCGCGACGGGAGAGGTTCTCGATGGCGCTCGCGGCGGTTCTGGCCGGCACGCTCACCCTGTCACTCGGCCTGGATCTGCTCCTGACGCCCGGGCTCAATCATCTGAAGTCGGGACGGGATGTCGGTCGCCGGCTCAACGAACTGGTTCCTCGGGACGGGCCGGGTCGTGTGGGGCTCTATCCGGCCACCTTCGCGGGGGTCTACAACCTTTACTCCGGACGTCTCCATATTCAGATCCTCTCCAGACCGGATGAGATCGATCGCTTCCTGGGGGAATCTACGGCAAACGCCGTGCTCACAGATCGGAGCAACTACCATCGCAGCGGCGCCGAGATCACGATCCCCCACCGGGTGATCGAGGCGAAGCATGTCGGCCACAGGACGATCCTGTTCCTCACCGCGGCTGGTACAGCGGGCTCTGCATCGGAACCCGGCGGACCCGCGCACGATGCCGACGACCCGCCCGGCTGACGCCGGCGATCGTGCGATCAGGGGGAGAGATTGCGCGCGATGCGCGGATACCATGCTCCCAGGGAAATGGCGCGGATCACCATGAAGACCATTAACGCCAGCCAGAGCCCATGGTTCCCCATGCGGGGAATCAGGAACCATCCCGCCGCGAGAAACAGGCCGAGGGAGATCAGCATCCCGTTGCGCATTTCGGGCGTACGCGTCGCGCCGATGAAAATCCCGTCCAGCTGAAAGCTCCACACCGAAATGAGCGGCGAGACGGCAACCCAGGGGAGATAGATTGCCGCGGTCGCGCGGACCTCCGGGATGCTCGTGAGGACCGCGATGATCATCCGGCCCGCTCCCGCGTAAACCAGCGCAAAGAGGGCCGCGGTCCCGAACGCCCAGATGGTCGTCGTCCGCACGGCGCGGCGGAGCAACTGCCGGTCGCCGGCGCCGACGGCGCTTCCGATCAACGCCTCGCTGGCATGCGCGAAGCCGTCGAGACCGTACGCCATGAACATCTGGAAGTTCAGGAGAACGGCGTTGGCGGCGAGCAGGACGTTCCCCATCCGCGCCCCCTGCGCCGTGAACCAGGCGAAGGCCGAGACCAGACAGAGCGTCCGGATGAAGATGTCGGCATTGACCCGCAGCAGCCCGGCGATCCGTTCGCCGTCGAGGATCCGCTCCCGGGACCAGTCGCCTCCGGTATACCGCAGCACGCGCATCACCAGCCAGGCGGCGAGCGCCAGCGCCGACCACTCCGAGATCAGGGTCGCCAGCGCAACCCCCGCGATCCCGTGACCGAGGCCGACGACCAGCACCAGGTCGAGCACAATGTTCAGGCCGTTCATGAAGACACTGAGGGCGAGCGCGGAGCGCATGCGCTGGACCCCGATCAGCCACCCCCACGCCACGTAATTGAGTAACGCCGCCGGCGCGCCCCACAGCCGAATTGCGTAGTACGTGCCGGCGAGCGATTCGACTTCGGGTGTCGATTCAAGGATCGCGAAGGCCAGCATCCCGAGCGGCCGTTGAAAGAGCAGCAGCAGTCCAGCAAGACCGAGGGCGAGCAGGCCCGCCCGTCCCAGGATGGCGCGCAGCTCGATGGCATCCCCGGCGCCGTGCGCCTGGGCGACGAGCCCGGTCGTCCCCATCCTGAGAAAACCGAATCCCCAGTAGATGTAACTGAAGATGAGGGCGCCGATGGCGACGCCACCGATGTAGGCGGGATCGGGCAGGTGCCCCATGACGGCCGTATCGACGGCGCCGAGCAGCGGGATCGACAGATTGGACAGGATGATCGGCGCTGTCAGCACGAGGACGCGCCGGTGCATCGATTCACTTTCCGGAACCGAGGTACGAGTCATCCCGGGTTTCTCCCCATCCTGCATAGGTTGTGGATTCTACCCCGTGAGCCTGTCGCCGTTCCTGTAGAATCCCCCCGATCGTCAGGGGACCTCACCGGCCGGCCCCATCACCTCGCAGGGAGGAACGGCCCGGAATCGACCGTGCAATCCGATCCTTCGATCGACCCCGCCCTCACGGTTGCGCTGGCGCTTGCCGCCGGCATCATCGCCCAGTCGCTGGCGCGCCATCTCAGGATTCCGGGCATCGTCCTGCTGCTGGGCGCCGGCGTACTGCTTGGCCCCGACCTTCTCGCCGTCATCCATCCCGCCTCCCTCGGGCAGGGGTTGCGCACCCTGGTCGGGTTCGCCGTTGCGGTGATCCTGTTCGAAGGCGGGATGAACCTGAACCTCCGGCGCCTCGGCCACGAGGCGAAAAGCATTCGTCGCCTCGTGACGATTGGCGCGCTCGTGACGGCACTCGGCGGAACCCTGTGCGCGCGTCTGATCCTGGGGTGGTCGTGGTCTTCCTCGGTTCTGTTCGGCACCATCGTGATCGTCACCGGACCAACCGTCATTACGCCACTGCTTCGCCGCCTTCGAGTCAACCGCAACCTGGCCACGGTCCTCGAGGCAGAGGGGGTGCTGGTCGACGCCGTCGGCGCGATCGCGGCGGTGGTCGCCCTGGAAGTCGTGATCGGCCCCTCGGGAGGCGCCCTGGCCTTCGCGCTCTGGGACCTCATTTATCGTCTCGGCTTCGGGTTCGCGCTCGGTCTCGTCGGAGGATACGTGATCGCGCAGTTGCTGCGTCTCGAGAAGGTCGTGCCGGAGGGGTTCGAAAACATATTCACACTGTCGCTGGCGCTCGCCCTGTTCCAGGCGAGCAACGCCTTTCTCCCGGAGAGCGGCATCGTCACCGTCGCGATTGCGGGCATCGTCGTCGGTAACGTCAAGACGAAGGCCCTGAGCGACCTGCGCGAATTCAAGGAGCAGCTGACGATCCTTCTGATTGGGATGCTGTTCGTCCTGCTGGCGGCCGACGTGCGTGTCGAGGAGATCCGATCGCTCGGGTGGGCGGGAATCTGGACGGTCCTCGCGCTGATGTTCATCGTCAGGCCCCTGAACGTCGCGGTCAGCACGATCGGCTCCGACTTCAAGATGCGGGAGAAGATCTTCCTGTCCTGGATCGCTCCGCGCGGAATCGTCGCAGCCGCCGTCGCCTCGTTGTTCGCCCAGACCCTCAGCGCGGAGGGGCTCG
>JAZGDH010000087.1:0-2554 GCA_036477555.1 Acidobacteriota bacterium | reverse complement strand
GTGGAGAGTTCGCCCACCAGAAGTTCGCGCTTGATCTCGAGACCGACGACGAAGAAGAAGATCGCCATCAACCCGTCGTTGATCAGGAGGTGGATCGGCTCCGAGAACTCCCAGGGCCCGAGCCCGAACGTAACATGCGTCTCCCAGAGGTGAAAATACGATTCGGCGAACGGTGAGTTGGCCCAGACGAGCGCGAAGACCGTGGTGACCATCAGCAGGATGCCGCCGGATGCCTCGATGCGGATGAACTCCTGGAAGGGGCGGACGATCCTGTCGAGGGGCGCTCGTCTCGGAAGCTCAGAAGACATTAATTTCTCCAGGGGCCGGCGGCGCCGGCCCTTTGCGGCTCACGAATTCCACACCAATCCGATCGTTTCGTACCACTGGCCGGGATGGCGGCGCTGTTGTTCCTCGACGTTCAGTGGAGTCTCGTAGTGGGGGTCGCCGTCGAGGGTGAGGCTGCAGGCCTCGATCAGGCGATTATAGAGGCGCTGGTTGGCGTCCTCCGTCTCCATGTCGAGGGTGATGATCAGGTGGCCGCCGGGCTTCAGGACCCGCTGGAACTCACGCATGCAGGCCGGCCAGAGTTCCCGGGGGATGTGCTCCATCACGCTCAGGCAGAATACGCGATCGAAGTGCCTGTCGGGGCAGCCGGTGTCCTCTGCCGTGCGAGCGGTGTAGCGCACACACCCCGTTCGTCTCCGTTCCGGCAACCCCCACACGGAATTGATACCCGCTGCACGGAAGAGAAGGCGTTTGGCGATCGATCGCGCGTTGCTGTATAGGCCCCGGCTCCGGTCGAGCACGAAACTTCCTCCCTGGTCGAGAGAGGGATCCACGACGTGGGCCTCATGGCCGCGCTGCGCCAGATATTCGGAGAACGGGCCGCCGCCCCCGCCGACGTCGAGAGTGCGCTGCGGTGTGTCGCCGAGCCGCGCAGCACGGATCGCCCACGGATACTCCCAGGCCCGGGACCAGTGATCGTGGCCTGCCCAGCCGCGCAGGCGGGAACTGCGGTGAAGGAGCGGGCGGATCCACGCCGGTTGCAGGCGCGTCGCGGTCGCGAGCATCTCTTTGTGGATCGACTGGAAGGACGGATCGGCGCACTCCCGCATATCGAGCAGGCGGGATTCACTCACCGACGGCACGACGCATGGCGGAACGGGAGCCGCCGCGCTTCCTGTCTCCACCTCGCAAGCCCCATGCGCGCGGCCCGACGTGATACTCGGACAGGCTCCTAGTCGTACCAGCCGATCGGCTTCTCATCCAGGTTGATGTACGCCGTTTTCGCTTCGAGGAATTCGTCCATGCCATGGGTGCCGAGCTCGCGGCCGAAGCCCGACTGTTTGAAGCCTCCCCACGACGCCTCCACCATTGCGGGTTGCATGTGGTTCACCCAGACGATCCCGGCCCGGAGCTTCCGGATCGCGCGGTGCACCTTGAATACATCCTTGCTCCACAGCGCTGCCGCCAGGCCGAAGGGCGTGTCGTTGGCGATCCGGTAGGCGTCCTCCTCCCGGTCGAACGGGATGACCGACATGACCGGCCCGAAGATCTCCTCGCGTGCGATGCGGGCACTGTTGTCGACGTCGTAGAAGATCGTCGGCTCGACGAAGAATCCCTTCTCGGACCCTTTCGGCAGATCAGACGGCACGCCGCCGCCGAAGGCGACCTTCGCCTCCTTCTTGCCGATCTCGATGTACGAGAGAACCTTGTCGTACTGCTCCTGATTGACCAGCGGCCCCATCTTGGTCTGGGGATCCATGCCGGGGCCGAGCCGGATCTTTTTGGAGCGCTCGACCATGGCGTCGAGCATTTTCTTGTAGATAGGCTTCTGGACGAGGACGCGGCTGCCCGCCGAGCAGACCTCGCCCTGATTGATGAAGACGCCGAACAACGCCCCCTCCACCGCCTGCTCGAAATCGGCGTCGGCGAAGAAAATGTTCGGCGACTTACCGCCCAGCTCGAGCGACACTCTCTTGAGGCTGTCCGCGCCTTCGCGCATGATCTGCCGGCCGACTTCGCCGCTTCCCGTGAATGAGATCTTGTCGACTCCGGGATGCTTGACGAGCGCACTCCCGATACGGCTGCCGGGCCCGCTCAGGACGTTGGCGACTCCGGCAGGGACGCCGGCATCGTTGAAGCAGGCCGCAAGCTCCAGAACCGACAACGGCGTCGGGCGCGCCGGCTTCACAATGCTGGTGCAGCCGGCGGCGAGGGCGGGCGCCAGCTTCTGGACCGCCATCATCATCGGATAGTTCCAGGGCACGATGAGCGCCGCCACTCCGACCGGCTCGCGCAGCGTCATCGTCACCGCGTTGTCGGGAACGGTCAGAACCTCGCCATGAACCTTCGTGGCCATGCCGCCGTAATACTCGAAGCAATAGGCTGCGTCCTCGATGTCGCCCTTGGCCTCCGCGTACGGCGTGCCGTTGTTGATCGTCTCGATCTCGGCGATCCTCTTCGTGTTGTCGCGGAGCCACTCGGCGATCCGGAACAGGATCCGGCCCCGATCGCGCGCCGACGTGTCGGGCCAGCCGTCGACATCGAACGC
>JAZGDH010000086.1:0-3569 GCA_036477555.1 Acidobacteriota bacterium | reverse complement strand
GGCCGGCTCCCGGTTGGGCAGATTCGCCTTCATCGGGAACGCGGTCTTCGGCAGGTTGATTGTCGACTTGATATCGATCGGCCGCATGGGCCGTGGAATCCCTTAGAACGCCGGTCAGGCCAACTCTGTGGCAGCTGGGGCGAGCCCGGAATCTAGCAGGGCCCTCCGAATATTGTCAAGGATGGCGCGTATATGCTAGTTTTCGCCAGTGCCGCGCGTGTACCTTGATCATAACGCCTCCAGCCCCCTGCGTCCGGCAGCCCGCGACGCCATCGCCAGGCTGCTGCACTCGCCCCCCGCCAACCCGGGGAGTGTGCATGCGGAGGGGCACCGGGCCCGGATGATCCTCGAGGGGGTCCGGGAGGAGGTGGCGGCACTGCTCGGTGCGCCGCCCGATTCAATCGTTCTCACGGGCGGCGGGACGGAGTCGAACAACCTCGCGATCTTCGGGGCGATAGCCTCCGCGCCGGCCGGCCGCCGGCGGATCGTCACGACAGCGTTCGAGCACCCGTCGGTTCGCGCCATCATGGACGAGCTGGAGCGACTCGGTGACGAGATCATCCGCGTGCGGCCGTCGCGCTCGGGGATCGTAACGGCCGAGGCGGTTTTGAATGCCGCAGGCGATGACGCCACCCTCGTCTCAATCATGCTCGCGAACAATGAAATCGGCACGTTACAGCCGGTCGCCGCGGTCGGACGGGCGCTGGCGGGACGTGCCACGATCCTGCATTGTGATGCGGCGCAGGCGGCGGGGAAGGTGCCGATCGACGTGGAGACTCTCGGGGTCGATCTTCTGTCGATCGCCGGCCATAAATTCGGAGGTCCCCAGGGGGTGGGCGCGCTGTTCGTGCGGAGTGGGACCTCGCTGCGGCCCCATCTGCTCGGTGGCGGTCAGGAGCTCAATCGGCGGCCGGGATCGGAGAACGTGGCGGCCCTCGCCGGCCTGGGGGCGGCCGCCACGGCGGCGCGTGACGATCTCGAGGCGGAGGCGGCCCGGATCGGTTCCCTGAGGGACGAACTCGAGCGCCGCCTGCTCGTTTCGGAACCGGATGCGGTCGTCCACGGTGCCGACGCGCTTCGCGTACCGAATACGAGTTGTCTATCCTTCGGGGGGGTGACGGGAGAGGGCCTCGTGATTGCCCTCGACCTCGAGGGGATCGCAGTCTCGGCGGGGTCGGCCTGCTCGGCCGGCACCATTCGAAAATCGGAGTCGCTCGAGGCGATGGGGCTGGACCGCGAATCACGCGCGGCGATACGGATCAGTCTGGGGCACACGACGACCCGTGGCGAGATAGAATCAGTGGCTGCGACTTTGCCGGGGGTTCTGGCCCGGCTGCGGGGTTCTGCAGCCGTTTCAACGGGGGCTGAACGATCATGATCGTTGATTGTGGAGGTTGTTCCAAACGTTACCGTTTCGATCCGGCGAAGCTTCAGGGACGCGAATCCGCGACGCTGAAGTGCCCGAATTGCCAAGGGACGATCACCGTCACCGCCCCGACCGATCCCGGCGACCGAACGACCCGGCTCGCAGCGGATGCCGATCTGCTCCCGACCAGCGCGAAGGTCCGGGGTGGAGACCTGGTCATGCCGTCGGCCCGCAGGATCTCCCTCGCCGTTCTGGACGGAAAGGACAAGGGCAGGATCTTCAATGTGGATCGCCCCCGCGTGACGATCGGGCGCTCGGACGCGGACATCACGGTGGAAGACACGGAAGTGTCGCGTCAGCACGCGGTTCTCGAAATGCACGGCCCCCGCTGCGTCCTCAAGGATCTGGGGAGCACCAACGGGACCTTCGTCAACGATCAGAAGATCACGCAGTGCGAGATTGAAAACCACGGCGAGTTCCGTGTGGGCGGCACCCGCCTGATGTTGATGCTGATCGACATCGAGAAGGACCTGGAGCCGCTGGAATGAACCGGGTCGCCGTAGCAATGAGCGGGGGAGTCGACTCTTCGGTCGCGGCGCTGGTTCTCCGCGACGCCGGCGAGCCGGTCGTCGGCCTCTCGATGCACCTTTACGATCGCAGCCGCGATGGCCGGCCGATGTATGGCCGGTGCTGCTCGCCTCGAGATCTGCAGGATGCACGCGCGGCTGCCGACGCCCTGGGGATCCCGTTCTACGTCCTGAACATGGAGCAGGAATTCCGCAACGAGGTGATTGATAATTTCGTTTCGGAGTACCGCTCCGGACGGACACCGGTCCCGTGTGTTCATTGCAACACAGGCCCCAAGTTCCAGCATCTCATGAGCCGTGCGCTCGGTCTGGGGGCGCAGCGGCTTGCCACGGGGCACTACGCACGCATCGAACGGGACGGGCAGCGGCTGACTCTTCTGACGGCGCGCGATCCGGACAAGGACCAGTCCTACTTCCTGTTCGGGCTGACGCAGGAGCAGCTTGCGCGAACGGTCTTCCCGATCGGCGCACTGACAAAGAACGAAGTGCGGCGGATGGCTGCCGCGGAGAAACTACCAAACGCCGACAAACCCGAGAGCATGGACATCTGTTTTGTGCCCGAGGAGGGATACCGCGCTTTTCTGACACGGGAGACGGGTGATCTCGGCGAACCGGGTGAGGTGGTGGATCGGGACGGGAGGGTGCTCGGACAACACTCCGGCATTGCCGGTTTCACGGTCGGGCAGCGACGCGGCCTCGGCATCTCTTCGTCGGAACCTCTCTACGTCGTGGCGATTGATCCGCGGACGCGGCGCGTCACTGTGGGGCGCGACGACGAGCAGTATTCATTCGGCCTGATCGCCGAGCAGGTCAACTGGGTCTCGATCGGCACACCGGATGTCCCGTTCGAAGCGATCGCGCGCATCCGTTCGACTCACGTCGGCGCTCCGGCGCGGATCGAACCGCTCGCCAATGGTCGGATGAGGGTGCTGTTCGGCAGCCGTCAACGGGCGGTCACGCCGGGGCAGGCGGTCGTGCTTTACCTGGACGGGCGCATGCTCGGCGGCGGGTTCATCCGCGAGCGCATGGCCGACCCGTCTCAAGACCCCGTGCAGCGTTGACAGCGCACGACGGCCGGTGCTAAGTTACTCCAACGGGCGGGCATAGCTCAGCTGGTAGAGTACGAGCTTCCCAAGCTCGGTGTCGCGGGTTCGAACCCCGTTGCCCGCTCCAACATTCGACTTCTCCGATGCCAGATCTGATTTCCGGGGGCCATGATGTTCGGGAAGCGTGACGAGGCGACCGAGCACACAGTTCCGATCAGGAGCGAGCGCGAGATCGATCTCGGCCCGATCGGAGGGCGGACCGTCGTCGGGCGTCAGACGCTGGTGCGCGGCGTCGTGAAAGGCGACGGTCCGGTCGTGATCCGCGGCGCCGTCGAAGGGGAAATCGTGCTCAAGGGCTCACTCAGCGTTGCGGCGGGCGGCCGGGTCGACGCCGAAGTGCAGGCGCATACGGTCGAGATTTCCGGTGAGGCGCAGGGCACGATGCGCGCAGCCGGCCGCGTCTTGATGTCTCCGAGCGCCGTCTTCGAAGGCGACATGCACGCCGCGTCGCTCATCACGCAGCCGGGATCGATACTTCAGGGCCGGGCGCGCATCACCGGAATGATGCCG
>JAZGDH010000085.1:0-7076 GCA_036477555.1 Acidobacteriota bacterium | reverse complement strand
ATTGGGGACGGATTTAAGACTAATGCCGACCACCTTTGCAAAGGCATCGACGGTGAACCGCAAGTGGCTCCTGGTAGACGCCGATGGAGCGACGCTCGGCCGGCTCTCGACCTGGGTGGCGCGTGCGCTGATGGGGAAGCACCGCCCTGAATATACGCCCTATCTCGACACGGGGGACTTCGTCGTCGTGGTGAACGCCTCCAAAGTGCGGATGACCGGACGCAAGCTGGAACAGAAAAAATATCGGTGGCATACCGGCTACCCGGGCGGGCTGAAGGAGGTCGAGGCAGCCCGGATGCTGCAGGAGCATCCCGACAGGATCATCGAAAGTTCGGTCCGGGGAATGCTGCCGAAGGGGCCGCTCGGAAAGAGCCTCGGAAAGAAACTCAAAGTATACGCCGGCCCCGAGCACCCGCACGAGGCCCAGCAGCCGGAGAAAATCACGATCCCCGCCTGAGGGGCGGATCGGGAGGAGCATGACCACGGAGCAGTTTTACGGCACAGGACGACGCAAATCATCGACTGCGCGGGTTTACCTGCGACCCGGCGCCGGGCAGATGACGGTCAATCGCCGTCCGCTCGAATCCTATTTTCATACCGATTCGCTGAAGCGTATAGCGCGGGAGCCTCTGGTCATCCTTGAGTTGCAGGATCGGTTCGACGTGCTGGTCAACGTCTGCGGTGGAGGCGAGACCGGGCAGGCGGGCGCGATTCGTCACGGGATTGCCCGCGCCCTTGTGATATTCGACGATGGGCTCAGGGCCCGGCTGAAGACGGCCGGTTACCTGACTCGCGACGCCCGAGTGAAGGAACGCAAGAAGCCCGGACAGAAGGGCGCGCGCGCCCGGTTCCAGTTTTCCAAGCGTTAACAGGCGCGGGCCGAGCGACGGTCCGGTAGGACGAAGAGCAATCCAAGGAGGATCGGTTGGAGGCGGCATCGATGAAGGAGCTTTTAGAGGCGGGGGTCCACTTCGGACACCAGACCAAGCGCTGGAATCCGAAGATGCGCGAATACATATTCGGGCAGCGTAACGGCATTTACATCATCAACCTTCAAAAGACCCTTATCAAATTCCGCGAGGCCCTCGATTATGTGCAGCGTATCTCTGCGGAGGGTCGGACCATTCTGCTCGTCGGAACCAAGCGTCAGGCGCAGGAGACGATCCGGGAAGAGGCCGCCCGTACCGAGAGCCCGTGTGTCACCCAGCGCTGGCTGGGCGGCACGCTCACCAACTACCGCACCATCAAGAAGCGGATCGAGAGGCTGCTCTACCTCGAAGGGTTCCTCGAGAATCCGACCGAGGGGCGCTACACGAAAAAGGAGCTTCTGCGCCTCGACAAGGAGCGGCAGAAGCTGTCCAAAGTGCTGAGCGGTATTAAGATGATGAATCGTCTCCCCGACGCGCTGTTCGTGATCGATCCGCGCAAGGAGCACATCGCCATCCAGGAGGCGCGCAAGCTCGAGATTCCCGTGGTCGCGGTCGTCGATACCAACTGCGATCCCGACGACATCGACTACCCGATCCCTGGAAACGATGATGCGATCCGGGCGATCAAGCTGTTCGCCGGCCGGGTTGCCGACGCCATCCTCGAGGGCCGCAGCCTCTACGAGAAACGTGGAGACAGTAAGAAGGATGAAGCGGCAGAGCCGGGTCTGGAATCGACCGACGGCGAAGCAGCGCCGATCGGGGATATATCGCCGATCGGCCAAGAGATGAACGCCGCCGCGGGGACCGAAGCGGGCCCGACGACTGTCGAAGTCGAAGGGGGCACAAAACCCCAGGCGATCGTCCCCGGAGGACCCGGCACCGAGTAATCCTCCGCTCCGCCCGCTTCCAGAACATGCACGCTCACAGTCAGTGACCGGTTCCCGCGCCGGATCGGGATCGGCCCCGCCCGCCGCATGGCGCAGGCGATCCTCGTTCCGGAGTGACCCGCGCTGGGGGTCGATCCGGAAGCTCAGGAGAAGATATGTCAATCACCGCACCGATGGTCAAGGAACTCCGCGATCGCAGCGGTGCTCCGATGATGGATTGCAAGACCGCGCTCGTCGAGGCCGGTGGCGATCTGGAGCAGGCTCATAAGCTCCTGCGCCAGAAGGGCCAGGCCTCCGCAGCCAAGCGGTCGGCGAAGGCGACGAGTGAGGGGGTGGTCGGATCCTACATCCACGGCGGCGGCAAACTGGGGGTTCTGATTGAAGTGAACTGCGAGACCGATTTCGTCGCCAGGACCGAAGATTTTCAGCGCCTCGTCAAGGACCTCGCCATGCACGTCGCCGCCTCCGAGCCGCGCTTCGTGGGGCGCTCCGAGGTCACTGAACAGGTGCTTGCCGAAGAGCGCGAAATCTATCGCGAGCAGGCTCTGGCGACCGGGAAACCGGAAAAAGTTGTCGATAAGATCATCACCGGCAAGATGGAGAAGTACTACCAGGAGTTCTGCCTGCTCGAGCAGTCGTTCGTGCGGGATCCGAACCAGTCGGTGCAGGACGTGATCAGCGCCGTGATCGCCAAATGCGGCGAGAACATCCGCGTGAAGCGATTCACACGGTTCGTGCTTGGCCAGGAAGACCCGCGCGGGGCGGGGGCGAGCACGACCCGCTGACCACGGACCGCGGCGCTGGAGCCGACGTGCCCAGGAAACCAAAATACCGCAGGATCCTGCTGAAA
Organism: Acidobacteriota bacterium; assembly: GCA_036477555.1. GTDB lineage: Bacteria > Acidobacteriota > Polarisedimenticolia > Gp22-AA2 > Gp22-AA2 > JAPUIN01. The sequence continues at coordinate 4,410 of JAZGDH010000085.1, read as the reverse complement.
CTCTCCGGTGAGGCGCTGCTGGGGCAGCGCCCGTTCGGGCTCGAGTTGGAGGTTCTCTCCCGTATCGCGACGGAGGTGCGGGACGTCCACGCACTCGGCGTCGAGATCGCCATCGTGATCGGTGGCGGCAACATCTATCGCGGGCTCTCCGGCGCCATAGATGGAATCGATCGGGTCACCGGCGATCACATGGGGATGCTCGCCACAGTGATCAATTCCCTCGCCGTCCAGGATGCGCTCGAAAAACTGGACGTTCAGACTCGCGTCCTTTCCGCTATCAGCATCCGTCAGGTCGCCGAACCCTACATCCGCCGGCGGGCGATGCGCCATCTCGAGAAAGGACGGGTCATCATCGTTGCGGCCGGCACCGGCAATCCGTACTTCACCACCGACAGCGCGGCCGCCCTGCGTGCCATGGAGGTGAAGGCCGAAGTGATCCTCAAGGCGACGCGGGTCGACGGGATCTTCTCCGCCGATCCGAAGAAGAATCCCGACGCGACGAAGTACGACACCATCTCCTACCTCCAGGTTCTGGAAAAGGGCCTCAAGGTGATGGACTCGACGGCGATCTCGTTGTGCATGGATAACCATCTGCCGATCATCGTCTTCAATCTGACCGTCCCGGGCAATATCGAACGGGTGGTGATGGGCGAGAAGATCGGCTCGGTCGTCAGGGAGTGAACGATGCCGGTCAATGAGATCATGAATAACGCGCAGAAGAAGATGAACGACACCGTCGAGCACACACGAAAAGAACTCGCGACCGTCCGCACCGGCCGCGCCTCACTCGCGATTCTGGACAATGTGATGGTCGACTACTACGAGACGCCGACGCCGCTGCAGCAGGTCTCGACCCTCACCATTCCCGATCCGACCCTGATCGTCGCGCAGCCCTGGGACGTCTCGCTCATCCCGAAGATCGAGAAGGCGATCCTGTCGGCCGGGCTCGACCTCAACCCATCGAATGACGGGAAGGTAGTACGGATTCCGATTCCGCCGTTGACGGAAGAGCGGCGGAAGCACCTCGCCAAGCGGGTTCATGACATCGCCGAGCACGGACGAACCGCCATCCGCCTGGAGCGCCGCGAGGCCAACGACAATCTGAAGAAGATGCTGAAGGACAAGGCGATCTCGGAGGATGACGAGAGACGCGCCCTCGACCAGGTGCAGAAATCGACCGATCGGCACATCCAGCATATCGATGAAATGTCGAAGCACAAGGAAGACGAGATCCTGAAGATCTGACCCACCTCCGCCCGACCGGCGGACCACACCCGTCGGGAGCCTCTGAGCGCATGCGCACAGCCGCCATCATCGTTGCCGCCGGCCGGGGGACGCGCATGGGTGGCGCGCGATCGAAAATCGCGCTGCCGATCGCGGGATCGGCGATGCTGACCCGCGTGGTGCGCGCGTTCGCCTCTCATCCGGCCATCAACGACGTGATCGTGGTTGGAGATCCACGGGAAGTCGAGGAGATTCTGGGTGCTGAAACGGCGGCCGGCGTGACGATCGTGCCGGGAGGGGAGCGCCGCCAGGATTCGGTGCGGGCCGGACTCGATCGGATCGGGGAGGCGGAGATGGTTCTCGTGCACGATGCGGCCCGTCCGCTGGTGCCGGCCGATGTCATCGGCCGTGTGCTGGGCGAGGCGGCGCGTTCCGGCGCTGCCATCCCGGGTGTCCCGATCGACGATACGGTCAAACGGATAGCGCCGGACGGGGCGGTGCGTGAGACCGTTCCACGCGAGGGTCTGATCCGCGTCCAGACGCCGCAGGGATTCAGGGCCGATCTGCTGAGGACGGCGTTCGCGAAGGCGGGAGAGGATCAATTCGTGGCGACCGACGAAGCGAGCCTCGTCGAGCACGCCGGCGGGCGGGTCACGGTCGTTCCGGGTGTCGCCACCAACATCAAGATCACGCGGCCCGGCGATCTCCTTCTGGCCGAGGCGATCGCCCGCGTGACTTCTTCCGGGAGTGACGATGTCTAAGAGGCGGCGAATGCGATCGGGAACCGGGGCCACGGCCGCCCCGTTCCGGATTGGTTGCGGGATCGACGTGCATCCGCTCGTCCCGGGCCGCACGCTCGTTCTCGGCGGAGTCGTCGTCCCGCACGATCGCGGACTGTCCGGACATTCCGACGCCGACGTGCTCGCGCACGCGATCTGTGATGCCCTCCTCGGCGCGCTGGGATTGCCGGACATGGGGGAGCGGTTTCCCGATACCGATGTCCGGCACCGCGGCCGTTCGAGCCTGCTCTTTCTGAGCGACGTCGGGCGCGAACTGCGCTCGTGGAGGCGCGCCATCCTGAACGTCGATGCCGCTATCCTGGCCGAGGCTCCTCGCCTCGCGCCCCACCTCCCCCTCATGCGTCAGCGGCTCGCGGATGCCCTCGGCTGTTCCGTCGAATCGATTGGTCTGAAGGCGAAGCGATTCGAAGGTGTCGGCTCGATCGGGCGCGGCGAGGGGATCATGGCGCAGGCGGTCGTGCTGATCGGCGACGCAGCCGCGAAAGGTCCGGCCGGTGGCCGATCCCGGCGCAGGCCTGCCCCCCCGAGCGGCGGCAGGAAGCGAGCCTCGGGCTCGCGGACAGCCGTCCGTGGCGAGCGACGCAGATGAGTGACACTCGGACGAGATTCGCCCCCTCTTTGATCGGCGGACTGTCGGTTGGTGCAGCGCGCACGGCGCTTTTTAACTGGTTGTTCGCGCGATCGCGAAGCGGCCTCTTCATCGTCCGATTCGACGGAGCCGACGATCTCCCGGCCTTCCAGCGTCTCGAGCTTGATCTGATCGACGACCTTCACTGGCTCGGTCTCGGATGGGACGAGGGGATCGAGGAAGGGGGACCGCACGGGCCTTACCGTCGGGGCGAACGCCTCGATATTCATCGACGAGGGGCCGAACAACTGGCGGGATCGCGGCTCGCCTATCCTTGCTTCTGCGCCACGGTCCGACCGGCCGGGGAGGGGGGCACGGACCAGGCATCCGGTCACACCTGCCGATGCCGACGGATCGCTCCCTCCGATGCCATGGCGCGTCGACGGCGCGAGCCGCACGTGGTGCGATTGAACGGGGAGCAGGTCGGGAACGGGGAGTCGGCTGTCACGTTCAATGATCTCGTGCGCGGGCCGATCCGGATCCCGCTGACCGAGATCGGCGATCCAATCCTGATCGATCGCGAAGCCCGCCCATCGAACGACTTTGCCGCCGCGGTTGATGATCGGGAGATGGCGATCACCCACGTCATCCGGGATGGTGATCCTCTCTCCGGCACCCCGGTTCAGGTCCTGGTGGCGCGTGCGCTCGGTGGCGGGCACGCCCCGGAGTTCGCCCATCTCCCGGAGATCACGGGGGGCGGCGGCGCCTCGCTGAACGGGTCAGAGGAAGGGTGCACGATCGGCTGGTTTCGCGATCAGGGGTATGCGCCCGAGGCACTGATCAACGGGCTCGCCCTGCTGGGTTGGGCAGCGCCCGGAGGCCGGGATCTGGTGGAGCGTGAGGAGCTTCTCCGGGATTTCGGTTTCGACAGGGTGACGAGGGATCCGGTGGTCTTCGATCGCGCGAGGATCGACGCCTTGTCGGCGCGCCACATGGCCCGCCTGCCGGAAAGCCGGCTCGTCCCTCTGGCGATCCGGCATCTTCAGTCGGCCGGCCGGCTGCCGGCTCCGGCTCCGAGCGGCGCGATCGGATGGGTGGGCCGTCTGGTCAGACTGTATTCCGACCGTCTGGTGAGGATGGCCGATCTCCCGAGGGAAGCGGAGACGATCTTCGAGTTCGACGGGGCGCGCTCACTCCTGAATCCAGGCGTGAAGAGGGATCTTCCTGCCCCGACCGCCCGGCGTGTGATCGAATCCCTGGTTTTGCGCCTCGACGACCAGCCGCTCACGGCACCCCGTTTCCAGCTGGTCGCCGACGAGATCCGACGGGAGACCGGTGTGAAGGGCAGGAATCTCTATAACCCGCTCAGGGTGGCGCTGACCGGCGCCGCCACCGGACCGGAGCTGGTCAAGCTGCTGCCGGTCATTGAGGAAGGACATCGGCTGCCACTGGCGAAGCCGATCCCTTCCTGCGCCGAGCGCGCACGCGCTATCCTTGCGGCGATCCCGGGGGAAATCGGTTGAGCGATGACCTGATCTTCGGTCTGCATGCCGTCCTCGAGGCGATCGACGGCCCGGCGCGGCGGGTCACCAGGGTGGTGATTCTGGAGGGGAGACAGGATCGACGGATCGGCGAGTTGATCGCGGCGGCGCGCCGGGAGGGTGTCCCGGTCAGTCGTGCGCCCCGCAAGACGCTCGACCGGATGGCCGCGGGTGGAATCCACCAGGGGGTGGTCGCCACGATCAGTGGGATCGCCTTCGAGGATCCCGACGCCGTGCTGTCGCGCGCCGCCGACCCCCCTCTGTTCGTCGTCTTAGA
>JAZGDH010000084.1:0-3416 GCA_036477555.1 Acidobacteriota bacterium | reverse complement strand
GTGACCGGCGACACGTCGATCGACGTGGGTGGTAACACGGTGACGTACGATCCGGGATCGGCCGCCATCAAGGTGCTGGAGACGGACGGGTCGCTTCGACAGTCCACCTCGGCCGACTACGCGCGTCTTTCCCGGCTGGTGCACCACCTCCCGCACATCCGGGCCAACTCGAGCGCCCTCGTCCCGCACGACGTGCCGATCGAAACCAGCGACTACACCAGGCTGGCGATCGCCATGCAGACCTGCAACAAGCCGATCATCACCGGAATCTTCCGCGAAGAGTCGTTCCCCGCGATGCTGGAGATCCTCAAGATCATCCGCGGCTCCGAAAAGGAACTGATCGAAAAGCCGCTGGCGATCCTGGACGCCTGCCCGTCGTCCCCGCTGCGCTGGAGTGAGCTGACCTCGGCGAGCATCATGCAGTGCGCGCAGCACGGTATTCCCTCGGAGATCGTCTCCGTCCCGCTGACCGGTGCCACGGGACCGGTCACCATGTCGGGGACCCTGGTCGTACACACCGCCGAGAATCTCGCCGGCATCGCGCTTGCGCAGGCGGTCCGCCCCGGCGCCCCGGTCATCTACGGCGGGGCTCCGTGCCTGATGGACATGCGCGGCGGGCAGACCCCGTTCGGATCGATCGAGACCTACATGATCGATTGCGCCTACGCGCAGATAGGCAAACAGTTCGGCTTTCCGATCCACGCCTACATGGGGTTGTCCGACTCGAAGCGTGTCGACATGCAGGCCGGGTACGAGACCGGCACCGGCATCATCCTCGCGGCGCTGTCCGGAGTGAATATCGTCTCGGGGGTCGGCATCCTCGACTACATCACGGTCCAGAGCCTCGAAAAGCTCGTGATCGACAACGAGCTGTGCGGCATGGCCTACCGTCTGATCGAGGGGATTCAGCACCGGCACGAGAAGATGGCGCTCGATCTGCTCCCCGAGGCGATCGAGCAGGGGCATTTCCTGGGTCATCCCACCACCCTGCAGCTGTTCCGGAAGGAGGGGACGCTGCCCGGGAAGGTCGTCGATCGATCCTCGGGGGTGCCGGGCGGCAAGGGCCCGTCCGACTACGATCGCGCGCAGGACGTGGTCAAGGAGCTCCTGGCGAAGGAACGGTTCCATCTGCCCGAAGACAAAGTCAAAGCGATCGAGAGCGTTTTGATCCGGGAGGGGGCGGAGTTCGAGGTCAAGGGCATGCCCCCCCTGCCCGACTGATCGCCGGACCCGGCCGATCCCCCTCGCGACATGATGAGCAGTACGATCACCCCGGGCGGCACGCCCGAAACAAACCACTACGTGGATCCCCTTCCGATCGAGGTGGCCCGGCCGATGGTCCTCCTGCGGCTGGGATACCGCCGTCCTTCACAGGTTCCCGAAAAGATCGCCCGGCTGATCGACGAGGTCATGGAACGGGGCCGCTTGCTTCTCGAACCGAAGGCGGTCTGGACCGAGGTCGAGGTGACGGCACCCGAGCCGGGATTGATCGTGCTGGGAGGAATCGTCAGGACCCGCAGTCGTTCGGTCCACACCCGTTTCTCTTCCTGCAGGGCCGCCGCAGTCTTTGCCGCGACCATCGGCCCCGGGGTCGATCGACTCGGTCACGAATGGATGGAGGCCGGGGAGATGACTCGGGCGCTCCTGATCGACGCCTACGGAAGCAGCGCCGCCACCGCCCTGGGTCTGGAGCTGGAGCGAATCGTCGCCGCTGGCTTTGACGCGAAGGATCTTCGAGTGACCAAGCGGTATGCCCCCGGATATGGTGACTGGGACCTTTCCGATCAGCAGCCGTTGCTCTCGTTGCTCGATGTTGCTTCGATCGGTGTGACCCTCACCGAAGATCACCTGATGCTGCCGGCCAAGTCGATCTCGGGTCTGATCGGCGGCCGCCGCATTGAACCGCAGACGGCGGCGAACGACTGATCGAGTGTGGGACCCGCTCGTGACCCCGTCCGAAAGATCCGCACGCCACATTGCCGCGATCCGCGGCACCGTTTCGGAAGGAGAAAGCCGTTGATCGGTGAACGACCCGCGCATGCCGGCAGGGCTGCGGTCGTCGCTCTTCTGCTGCTCACCCTGGCGCCGTCGCTCGGCGCGCATTCCGGCATTCTGTACCAGATCGAAACCGTCTCGGCGGCGATCGCACGTGATCCCGGCAATGCCGATCTGCGCCTCCGCCGGGCGTCCCTGCACCGCCAGCAGCAGATGTGGCTTGAGGCGCTGGACGATCTCCGTATGGCCCGCAGCTTCACAGTCGGGCTACCGGGGATTGAGCGCCTCATGGGGGAGGTGCTCCTCGACGCGGGACGCCTCGATGAGGCCTGCAGCGTGCTCGATCGGTACCTGAACGACCGTCCTCGAGATGGGACCGCGCTGGTCGCCCGGGCGCGGGCGGCCGTGCGACTCGGCCACTTCGAAGCGGCGGCCCGCGACTTCGCCCGCGCCATCGATGCGGTCGTCCCGCCGCAGCGACCGCGGCCGGGGCTCTATCTCGGACAAGCCCGGGCGCTGTCGGTGCTTGGAGATGAGGGGGTCGCGAGTGCCCTGAACATACTCGAAGAGGGGATCGTGCGCCTCGGACCGTTGATCGTGCTTCAGGTCGAGACGATCGATCTGGAGATGCGCCTGGGTAATACCGACGGCGCTCTCGGACGTCTGGCGGACGTCGCGTCCGGATCGACGCGGAAGGAGTCGTGGCACCTCCGGAGGGCCGGAATCCTGGAGCAGGTCGGGCGGCTCGAGGAGGCGCGGGAAGCGTATCTGCTGGCGCGGGGTGCGATCGCTGAATTGCCGGCGACGCGCAGGGGAACCCCTGACGTCGCCGCCCTCGAGCGCCGCATCGACGAGGGGCTCGAACGAATGGCGACCGGCGCGCCGGCGGGGAAGTCACCGGGGGAGTCACGATGATGCACAGGGCCCTCCCGCTCGTACTGATGATGATGGCGTGGACCTGCATCGGAGCCGACCCGACGACACTCGTCGGATACGGATCCCCCATGAGGTATCTCGCGAACGCGGGGGATCCCGGGGTCGGGATCGGATGGATCAGCTTCGATTTCATCGACAGCGGCTGGAGCGAGGGAGAGTACGCCGTCGGCTACGAGAACGGGAGCACGGGTGCGACCAATCTGCTGCGGACCCCCGTCCCCTCGGGTACGTTTTCGGTCTACACGCGCGCGATCTTCGTCATCGAGGATCTCGCGCATGTCAAGACCGTGACGCTCGGCGCCGATTACGACGACGGCTACATCGCCTGGATCAACGGGGCCGAGGTGTTCCGATCGCCGCAGATGCCCGCGGGTGATCCGGCGTGGAACACGAACTCCGGCCCGCACGAATCGAGCAATGGCCTTCTCCCGCATATCGAGACGGAAGTTGACGTCACCGCCGCCGCCCTGCAGGTGCTCAATGCG
>JAZGDH010000083.1:0-2019 GCA_036477555.1 Acidobacteriota bacterium | reverse complement strand
AAGAGGTCGCGCGTCGTGAGCGGTGTGGAGGTCGCCGATGAATCAGAAGACACTGTTTCAGAACATCGAGGCCTCGGTGTTCAAGGGGGACGCCGCGAGGGCACGCCTTCTGGCCGGCGAGGCCCTGGAGGCCGGCCTCGATCCCCTGTTCATCCTGGAGAAATGCTACACGAAGGCCCTTCGGAACGTGGGTGACTGCTGGGAGCGGGGTGAGTTCTTCCTGCCCGAAATGATTCTCGCGGCCGAAGCGGTCAAGGGCGCGATGCAGGTTCTGAAGCCGCGATTGCGCGCCGCGGCGGCCGACGGAGATCGATCGGCCTGCGTGCTGGGCACGGTGCGCGGCGACATCCATGACATCGGCAAGAACATCATCGGCACCATGCTCGAAGCGTTCGGATTCACGGTCGTCGATCTCGGCACCGACGTCGGGGCGGAACGGTTCGTCGGCGCCGTTCGGGAGACAGGGGCCGGGATCGTCGGCCTTTCGGCCCTGCTGACCAGCACGATGCCGGAGATGAAGACGGTGATGCAGGCCCTCGTCGATGCTGGACTGCGATCGCGGGTGCGCGTGGCGATCGGCGGTGCACCGGTTACCATGAAGTTCGCCGAGGAGATCGGGGCGGATGGATACGCCGATGACGGCGGGGAGGCGCTGCGGCTCTTTCAACGTCTTGCCGCTGCGGAGACGCCGGCCGCCGGGGCGGCTCCTGCTCGCGGTGCGTGCGATGGCCTTTGAGTCCCTCACGCGCTCCGAACGGAAAGAGATCCACGAGGGAGCGCTGCGCCTCCTCGAGGAGGTCGGACTGCTCCTTCCCGCCTCATCCCCTCTCGCAGCGCGCCTGCGATCGGCGGGCCTCCGGATCGGCGACGACAGCCGGATTCTTCTGCCTCGATCCGCGGTCGAGGCGGCGCTTGAGCGGGCCCCTCGGGTCGTCCGGCTTGGCGCGCGCGACGCGCGACGCACCGTCGTTCTGGACGGGCGTCGCACGTTCGTGGCGACTGATGGTTGCGGCACGAGCACACTCGATCTCGACTCCGGTGAGCGGCGCCGATCGGTTCTTGGCGACGTGGCGGCCAGCGCCCGGCTCTCCGACGCTCTCGACGGCATCGACGTCTACTGGATGATGATCAGCGCGCAGGATGTGCCGGCCGGGGAGCGGGTCGCGCGCGAGTACCTGACGGCGATCATGAACACCACCAAGCACGTGCAGATGATCGATATGGCGCGTCGAGAGGAGGCCGAAACCCTGATCGCCATGGCGCGCGAGATGAAGGACACCGGGCTGTTCGAGGATGCGCCCGTCTCGACGCTGATCAGCGTCGTCTCACCGCTGCGACTCGATCCGGGCGGGACGGAGGCGGCGCTCGCCTTTGCGGCGGCCGGCCTGCCGGTCGTTGCGTGCAGCATGCCGCTCTCGAGCGTCACCGCCCCCGCCACCGCGCCCGGCATGGTGCTCCTGGCCCATGCCGAGATCATCGGCTTCACCACGATCATCCAGACGCTTCATCCTGGCGCTCCGGTCATCTACACCTCATTCCCGACTTTCGCCAACGCGAAGACCGGGGCCGCGAATTACGCCGACCCGCGCAGCCCATGGGTGGCCGGGGCCGCCACGCAGATGGGACGCAGCCTGAACCTCCCCTGCTTCACGAACCCCCATGTGACGTCCCTGATACTCGGCACGGACCTCGTCTGCGGCGGAGGCCTTCTCGAGACCTCGACACTGCTCAGCTACGAGCAACTGGTGATCGACAACGAGACCATCAGCGGCATGTTCCGGGCCGCGGCGCCGCAGCCGCTCAACCCCGATACCCTGGCGCTCGATGTGATCCGCGAGGTCGGGCCCGGCGGGCACTACCTGGCGCAGAGGCATACCGCCCGTCACATCCGCGAGTTCTCCCTGCCACGGTTCGACGAGACGGCGCCGGTGACCGGGCCCGGGAGCTCGCCGGGTGATGAGGCGAACCCTCGCGAACGGGCGCGTCGCGAGGCGCGCCGGATTCTCGAGTCGCACCGTG
>JAZGDH010000082.1:0-2808 GCA_036477555.1 Acidobacteriota bacterium | reverse complement strand
ATCGACCTTCTGCAGGATGCGGTCAAGAGTTCCTCGTCCCCCGATTCCTACGAGAAGACCGAACACAGGAAGAAGGTCCTCGTGGCGGACGACACGGCGACGGTGCGGAAGATTGCAGCGAGCCTGCTCTCGGCAGCGGGGTACGACGTCGTCGAGGCGGGCGACGGGCGCCAGGCACTCGATCTTGTCGAAAAAGAACACCCCGATCTGATCCTCCTGGATCTGCTGATGCCCAAAATGACCGGCTTCGACGTCCTGCGCGAGATCAAGAAAAGTGAGCGGGTCAAGAAGACCCCGATCCTGATCATGAGCGGCGTGTTCAAGAAGGACGTGCTCGACTTCCTGCAGGCCTCCGGCGTCGCCGGCTTCGTCGACAAGGGACAGATCCGCGAATCGCTTCTGTTCAGAGTCGAGCAGGCCCTCGGCGAATAATCCCTCCCCTCGCTCTACGCTTCCTGGACCCGGATAGCACCATCTTCCTGCCGCCCCTCGTTTTTGCTAACATGACGCGGCAAAGGAACCTGTATCGATCCCGCCTTTGCATGCATCCCATGAGTTCATTCCGGGAGAGGTTCGCATGTCCGCTTTCGTGGTCGTCGGCTGCCAGTGGGGCGACGAGGGAAAAGGGAAGGTTGTCGATCTGCTGACCGAACGGGTCGACATCGCCGCCAGGTACGGTGGTGGGCCGAACGCCGGGCACACCATCCATGCGGGTGGCAGGAAATTCGCCCTGCACCATGTTCCCTCCGGAATTCTGCGCGAAGGCGTCCAGTGCGTCATCGGGAGCGGCGTCGTCCTCGAACCGACTTCGCTGCTGCGCGAGATCGACGACCTGAAGGGGGCCGGCGTGGCGGTGGAGGAAGCGCTCCGGATCAGCGACCGCGCCCACGTCATCCTTCCGTACCATCGAGGCTGCGACATCGCCAGGGAGGATGCGGCAGCGCGCGGCAAGATCGGCACGACCCGTCTCGGCGTGGGGCCGACCTACGAGAGCAAGGCAGCACGCAGCGGCGTCCGCGTTGCCGACCTGACAGACGCGAGCAGCCTGCCCGACAAGGTAAAGCGTGTCGCGGAGGCGGTGCGGGCCACATGGGGAGATCGGCTTCCCGCCGAGTTCAACCCGGATCCGGACGAAGCGGCCGGGCGGCTTCTGGAGAGCGCCCGGGTGCTGGCGCCCCTGATCACGGATACTTCGCGACTGCTCAACGAAAGGCTCGATGACGGGGCGACCGTCCTGTGCGAAGGTGCGCAGGGGACGATGCTCGACCTCGATCACGGCACCTACCCCTACGTCACCTCCTCCAGTTCCACGGCCGGGGGAGCGTGCGCCGGGCTGGGTATCAGCCCGATCCGGATCGACGGGGTGATCGGGGTGATGAAAGCGTACTCGACGAGGGTCGGGGAAGGCCCCTTCCCGACCGAACAGGAAAACGAGTCGGGGGAGGCATTGCGTGAGCGCGGGCGGGAGTTCGGCAGCACGACGGGACGGCCCAGGCGGTGCGGTTGGTTCGATTCGGTCGCGGCCCGCTATTCGGTGATGATCAATCAGGTCGAGTGTGTCGCCCTGACACTGTTCGATGTCCTGGCCGGCTTCGATGAGATCCCGGTTTGCGTTGCCTATGAGATGGGCGGGCGGCGGTTGGAGACCATGCCGGCCGATACGGCGGTGCTGCGCGACTGCACGCCGATCTATGAGCGTCTGCCGGGCTGGAAGCAGGAGATCGATTCCATCACCCGGTTCGAGGATCTGCCGGCCGAGGCACGCGCCTACGTCGAACGGATCGAGGCTTTGGTCGGCTGCGAGGTCGGCCTGATCTCGGTCTCACCTCTGCGTGAGGGGACGATTATTCGGCCCGAGGGGCGGATCCCCCGCTGGCTGCCGCCTCGCTGATCGTCCGTGCCGTACCGGCCGGCGGCGAGGCTAAATCGGGCAGGCAGGATTGACAGGCTTGATAGATGGGATATTGAACTCCCCTTGGGCGCTGCAGAAAGCCGACGGGCCTGGCAGCGCCGTGCACATGACCGATACGACCGACGCGATTATCCCTGAACCGTCGTCCATTTCCATCTCCAGATCGGCCATGGCGGTGCAATCGACCAACGAAGGGCATCCGCCGCATTCCACCGTAATCCGAATCATCGCCGTGTTGTAGCAGGCGTCCGCCACCACCGACTGGGCGAGCGGAGGGTTAACCATATTGAAGACCTGCAAGCCAGTTTCGGGATCGTCAATCGCGACCCGGCAGGAATCGCACTCGCAGACAGTCAGGTTGATCAGCGTGATGTGGGGATTGCCGGGGAGGGGATCGCCGACGAACACGATATCCCTCCCGCTGCATGCGGCGAGCCAGATCCCGACAAGTGTTCCCAGAAGCAGCGAGAAAAAACGTCGCCCCCGGCGCTCGGCGCGATCGCATTCTTCTCGATTCCGATTTCCTTCGTGGCGCATGAGTCCCCAGCCTCGAGTGTAGGATCCCCTGTCGTGGCCATTCTGGCAAGAGGCTTCGCGTCCATGCTAGCCTTCGCCGCGGGGATAACGACGCAGTGAAGAGAAAAACAAACAAGAAAACCGGACGGGGAGCGCGCCCCCGCGGCCTTGGAAGACGACGAAAAGGGATCGATCCTCTCCTCTGGACACGGACCGAGGCGGCGGCGTACGGACGCCGGCTCCTGAACGTAACGCTCGATCACCTATACCGGGACGGGATGAAGCGGACCTTCAGCGGGGCCTCCGACCGCGATCTGCACCGTCTGTTCGATCGTCCCCTGCCGGAGCGGGGCCGGGATCCGTCGAAGGTCATCGAGGAA
>JAZGDH010000081.1:0-2273 GCA_036477555.1 Acidobacteriota bacterium | reverse complement strand
ATGGCCGATCGTCGGCGTCATCAGCCGGGCCACCGGGGACGAGAGCGAGCGGACCTTCAAGGTGTACAAGGGACACGACGAGGTCAGTCAGTGGCAGTTTCATGTCTTCGAGCGCGGTATTCAACTGCCCGAAGGCACCGGCGGGGGCAAGGTGCCACGGACGCAGGGGGGGATCGGGCCGGGATTCGGCGGCAAGCCCCTCATGCGGGGATTTGCCGGTCAGGGCGGCGCGCGTCCCGGTGGAAGACAGCGGGGGCAGGGCGGCCTCGGACAGACCCTGAAAAACAAGAAGCCCAGGAATTGATCGGCCTGGCCACCGCGCTGTCCTCGTTTCGCGCGCCGGGACGTGCGGCCGCGACCGTTGACAACGGATCGGCGACGCTGGTCTAATCATCGTCAATCGCATACGGTGCGTCCTGCGCGATCGATCGCGCGCGGGGAAGCCGCCGCGATGCGCCGAACGGCGTCCAGTCGCAGAGTTCTGGTATGTCGCCGGTGGGGAGGAGCGATCCTCCCCACTCGTTTTTTGAGCCCTTCCGGGTTTCGGGGGATGGCGCCCCGGCCCGCGGAGCGCTCCCCGGGGCGGAGTTCGGGATGATCGTGATGAAATTCGGCGGGACCTCGGTCACCCACGCGCCCGAGATCCGTCAGGTCGGGGGGATCATCCGGCGTTTCGCCGGCCGCAAGCCGGTGGTCGTCGTTTCGGCGATGGCCGGCGTGACGGACGACCTGATCGCACTCGCCGACAGCGCGGTCCTTGGGGCACCGAGTGACGTGAGCCGCCGGCTGGATCGCCTGCAGACGCGCCACCGCGATGTCGTGCGCCGCCTGGGGCTCGGGGCGGGGCCGGGCGGCCGGCTGGAGAAGGAGATCCACGCCCTCTTCACCGAACTCGAGGGGGTCTGCCACGGCGTCCTGCTGCTGCGTGAACTGAGCCGGCGCAGCCTCGATCTGATCTCATCGTTCGGCGAGCGGTTGTGCGCCCACATCGTGGCCGCGTATCTGAAGGAGATCGGGGTGAAGGCGCAGTTCGTCGACGCGCGGGATCACATCGTCACCGACGAGAGCCACGGCTCCGCATCGGTCGACTTCGAGACGACCCAGAAGAATCTGAGGCGCAGCCTGATGCCGGCGATCCGGGCCGGGACGGTCCCGGTCGCGACCGGATTTATCGGGCGGACCAGGGAAGGGGCCACGACGACGCTCGGTCGAAGCGGATCCGACTACACCGCATCGATATTCGGCACCTGTCTGAAGGCGGCGGAAATCTGGATCTGGAAGGAAGTGGACGGGGTCTGCACGGCCGATCCGAGCGTCGTTCCGACCGCGAGGCTCGTCGATCGGATCTCCTATCAGGAGGCGGCCGAGATGGCGCACTTCGGCGCCGAGGTGATCCACCCGAAGACGATGCAGCCGGCCCGGCGCGCCGGGATCCCGATCCGGATTAAGAACACGTTCAAGCCGGAGGGTTCCGGAACGCTCATCACCGGCACGCAGTCCGCCCCGGATGCGCCGATCCTGGTCACCAGTGTCGACGGGATGGCGCTGGTGACGATCGAAGGGGTCGGGATCTTCGGACAGCCCGGCATGATCCTCCGGCTCCTGACGCCGGTAGCGATGGCGGGGACGAACATCTTCATGATCTCCATGTCCTCCTCGGAATACAACCTCACCTTCGCCATTCTGCAGAAGGACGTCGACAGGACCATCAAGGCGCTGCAGAAGGATTTTCGGGATCGTGGATTCCTGGGGGATGAGGTGGCGCGGATCATCGTCGAGCGGAACATGTGCGCCGTGGCGGTCGTCGGCGCCGGCATGAAGGGCCGGCACGGTATCTCGGGCCGACTCTTCGGTGCCCTGGGCGACGCGAGGGTCAACGTCGTCGCGATCGCGCAGGGCTCCTCCGAGTACAACATCACCGTGGTGGTGAAATCGCGCGCGATGGAACTTGCCGTACGCGCCATCCACGATCGACTGAACATCCCGCCTGCCGCGCCGCGGAAGCGGCGCCGGGCCTCCGTGCGGAAGACCGTGGGGAAGGGGCATTGATGGCGCCGCGGATCTCGATCGTCCAGCTCGGAAAGGGCACGGTCGGCGCCGCTCTGATCGACCAGATCGCCGCGCAGCGCGAGGCGCTCAAGAGCGACCACGGCATCGACCTCGTCTGTGCCGGCATCGCCGGTCGCGCGCGATCGGCGTTCCGCATGGGAGGGCTTGATCTCACCCGCTGGCGCGAGGCCGTCGACGAGGGTCCCGCGCTGGACGGAGGGGCG
>JAZGDH010000080.1:0-2688 GCA_036477555.1 Acidobacteriota bacterium | reverse complement strand
CGACGGGTCCAGCTGGAATTGTCTGGGAATGGGGGGTGCCCAACCGCGTGGCTCCTCGAGAGCGCGGCCTCCCGCTTCGAGGCCCGTGGCAGATTAGCATACGGGTTGGGTCAACTCAAGGAAAGGCCCTGCCGCTCTGCTCTATCCCGTCATTCTGTTCTTTGACGAACACGCCGCCGAACCTGTCCTCGTGGATCAGTCGCAGAGGCACCCCCGCGACCGCCTGCAAATCGTCCCAGTAGCGTCGCGGGGTCAGAATGTAGACGACGGAGTCGCCGTGCGCCAGCAGCTCGCGCATCTTTTTCTGCGGCATGAGACGGAACGATGGATCCCCGGCCAGGCGCCGCGCGCTCGCCGCAAGATAGTTGCTGGTGAAGACGCGTCCATCGGGGGTGACCTGATCGACCTCGCGGCGCAGGTAGAAATTCAATCCGGGCCAGTAGTCCTCGTAACAGATCACCCGATCATCCGGGCCGAGCCGCTCCTCCAGAAACCGGCTCACCTCCCGCGACGAACGCTCCTCCCCGATGAAGCCGAGAACCTCTCCCGCGAGCGGGAAGAGCGCGAAGACCGAAAGCCCGATCGATACGAACGACACGATCGGCCTACGTCCCCGCCGAAAGAGGAGAACCATCACCCCGACCACCGTCAACGCCCCCGCCGTCCCGGCGAACAGATGCGATCGAGCGAGTAATGCCCCGTACCTCCCGCTCGTGAGAGACGACCCGAGCCAGCCCGAAACACCGACCGTAAACAGGACGGCGAGAATCAGGCAGCCGATCGCAACGGCCCATGAGCCGGCGGCAACATCTCCCGCGGCTGCATCGCCGGCGGCCACATCGATCTGCGCGTCGGCGTTGACGGTCGGGGCGGATGCCTCCTGCGGCGAAGACGCCTCGCGATCTCGACCGTTCCGGAGCAGCCTCGACCAGAGCGCGGCATTGAGCAGCGCGATCGGCGCCGCGCACGGAAGCAGGTAACCGGCACGCTTGGAGGGGATCGCCGAGAACAGCAGGAAGAGCACGGCGATCCAGACGGCACAGAAGAGCATCAGCCGGGCACGCGGGTGGTCGGATTTCAGCACCGACCGGAAACGCGGCATGCGGCGCAGACCGGCGACCAGAACGGGCAGGATCCACGGGAAGAAACCGGGCAGCAGAATGGTCAGATGGAACCAGACGGGACGCGCGCGGTCCAATCCATCGACCCGCAACCGATTCAGAATCTCACCGAACACCACGTACCGGAGAAAATCCGGGTGACGCGTCGCCATCACGATCACCCACGGGAGAGCGACGGCCAGGTAGATCGGGATCCCCCATCCCCATCCCAGTCGCTTCAGTAGAGCCGGTTTCCCGCGGACCATCGCCCATACGACCGCGATCAGAAGCGGAGCGACCAGCCCGATCGGGCCCTTGGTCATCGTCCCGATGCCCGCCGCGACGAAGAACAGCGCCCCGGCGATCGCACGCCCTGCGCCGGCCCGGGCGTTCTCCATCGCCTCGAAGGCCGCAAACGCCGAGACCGTCACGCAAAGGGTCAACATCGTGTCGAAAATGACGAGGCGTCCGAAGACGATGTAGAGAGGCGACAGGGTCAGCACGGCGCCGGCGAGCCATCCGGCCGATTCCCCGAGATGCCGTCGCGCGAACCACGCCGTGGCGAGGATACCGGCGAGCGCACAGAGCGCCGACGGCAGTCGCGCCGCGAACTCGTTGGTCCCGAACAGCCCGTATGAGAGGGCGATCAACCAGAAGAGGGCGGGCGGCTTGTCGAGATAGGGCGCGCCGTTGAGGAGCGGGGTCATGAAGCTTCCCGCTTCGACCATCTCGCGCGCCACCTCGGCATTGCGCCCCTCATCCGGGTCGACGAGCGGGGGAACGCCGAGGTGATACAGGAAAACCGGAGAGCTGAGGACGAGCAGAAGCAGTCCGCGGGCCAGCGCGCCGGCCGGGAGCACCCGGCGCGCGTCAGTCAAAGAGGGCGATCTGATCACCGGGCCGGGGCGGGACGCGGAACCGGGTGAAGTCGTGAGGGGCCGGACGATCGTTCAGCCCGAAGCGGCGGCGGGCGATCTCGAAGCGTTTGCGCAGGAGATCGGCGTGCACGCCGGTCCCGCGCATGCGACGTCCGAACGCGCCGTCGTACAGGTCGCCGCCCCGCGTCTCCCGGATCAGGTGCAGAACGCGATCCGCCCGCAGCGGCTCGTTTTCACGCAGCCAGTCAACGAACAGATCCTTCAGCTCGAGCGGCAGCCGCAACAGGACATACCCTGCCGATCGGGCGCCCGCATCGGCGCAGGCTTCCAGGATCTTCTCCATCTCGTGGTCGTTCAGGCCGAGGATCATCGGCGATGCGAGCACCCCGACCGGAATGCCCGCCTCGCTCAACCGTCGCAGGGTCTCGACCCGCCGCGCCGGCGTGGCGGCACGCGGCTCCATCCGCCGGGCGAGATCGGGATCGAGGGTCGTCACCGAGACGAACACCGAGGCGAGCCGGCAGGCCGCCATCGGCACGAGGATGTCGAGATCACGCAGGACGAGTTCCGATTTCGTCACGATGCTGACCGGATGCCGATGTTCGGCCAGCACCTCCAGAATCTGCCGCGTGATCCGATGGCGCTTCTCGACCGGCTGGTAGGGATCGGTGTTCGCTCCCAGCGCCAGCACCTGGCACCGGTAGCCGGGC
>JAZGDH010000008.1:0-2240 GCA_036477555.1 Acidobacteriota bacterium | reverse complement strand
AGGCGAAGAATGCGTTCCGAGCGGAGAGGTTCTACGGGACGTTCTCCCGAAGCTTCGTTCTGCCGAAGACGATCAACCCGGAGGCGATCGCGGCCAGCTACAAGGACGGAGTCCTGGAGGTCGTGCTGCCCAAGGCGAAGGAGGCCCGAGCTCGTCGTATCGAGATCAGCTGAGCGCGTCGCAATCGGTCGATGAGAGAGGGCGCCGGGTCCCAACGATCCGGCGCCCCCCGTTCGTCCGCATCGGCACTCCCCTCGACCCAGTCACTTACTCTGTCCCCGACATGACCGCAGCCAGCGCTTCGCACGCCCGATCGATCTGCAGACGATCCACGTCGTAGTGGGTCACCGCACGGATCGCGCGATCGTTCAGCGCCAGCGCCAGCACCCCTCCCGCTCCCCACCGTTCCACCACCTCCGGGGCCAGGATTCCCTCCCTGGTGACTTCGAAGATGACGATGTTGGTCTGCACGAGCGCCAGGTCGACGGCCAGACCCTCGATCCCGCCGATCCTTTCCGCCAGACGGCGCGCGTTGGCATGATCGTCCGACAGTCTCTCCACCTGATCCCTCAGAGATACCAGGCCGGCCGCGGCCAGAATCCCCGCCTGCCGCATGCCGCCCCCCATTCGCTTGCGTGCCCGGAGTGCCTCCTTGATGAACGCCGCACCACCGGCGAGGATCGAACCGACGGGAGACCCGAGTCCCTTGGAGAGGCAGAACATGACTGAATCGGCCGGCCGCGCCAGATCCGCAGGGCTGCGTGACAGGGCGATCGCCGCATTGAAGATCCTCGCACCGTCGAGGTGCATCGGGATGCCCCGCTCTCGCGCCAGGGCCGCGATCGACTCGATATCTCCCTGCGGGTGGATCTGTCCGCCGGCCATGTTGTGGGTATTCTCCAGGGTGATCAGTCCGGTCTGCGCCATGTAGTACACCGGTGGGCGCAGGGCGCTGCGCACGCTCGCTACGTTCAGAAACCGGTCCACCGGCTGGAGGGGGCGAGCCATGGCCCCGGAGAAGGCGGCCATCATCCCCATTTCGTAGTTCAGAATGTGACTCCGTTCGTCGAGGATCACTTCCTGCCCCGGCCGGACCCAGACATGAATCGCTACCTGGTTTCCCATCGTGCCGGTCGGGACGAAGAGCGCCGCCTCCTTCCCCATTACGATGGCGGCCTTTTCCTCGAGTCTGCGTACCGTCGGATCCTCACGAAATACGTCGTCCCCGACCTCGGCGTCGGCCATCGCTTTCCGCATCGCCGCGGTCGGCCGCGTCACCGTGTCCGATCGGAGATCGATCGGTCCGATTTTCCCCGCTGCACGCCCACTCATGACACACTCCCGAAGGCGCAAGTGCCCGGAACGAGGCCATCGTACACGAGACCTGTTCGACGGGGCGATATAATGCGCTCCATCATGCTGGCCCGCACTTACCGATCGATGCCGATCATCCTCAGCCTTGCGCTCGCCTCGTGTACCGGCTCATCCCGGCCGCCGAGCATCGTGTTGATCACCATCGACACGCTGCGTGCCGATCACCTCGGCTGCTATGGATACGAACGCGCCACTTCCCCGCGAATCGATCGCCTGGCGGAACGGGGTGTCGTCTTTACCCGGATCACGGCCAGCCTCCCGCGGACCACCCAGTCGATCGCCTCGATCCTGACGGGACGATTCCCCAAACATCACGGGGCGCGCGGCCTCTTCTCTCATCTGGCCGCGCCGAACGAATCGCTGACGGAGATTCTGAAGCGTGAGGGATTCCAGACGGCGGCATTCGTCTCGAATATGTTCCTCAGGCCGGGACGGGGGTTCGAGCAGGGATTCGATCTGTACGACAACCCCGAGCGGCGGTGGCACGGCGACTCGGCACCCGAGATCACGGAATCGGCCGTCCGATGGCTCGGCGCGCGGAACCGCGATCGCCCGTTCTTCCTCTGGGTCCATTATCTCGATCCCCATTGGACCTACGAGCCGCCGGCACCATTCGGGACGCGCTTCGGCAGTCACGCCCCCTCATTCACCCCCTATCAGGATCTCGACGCCGGACGCCTGACGAAGGGTGAGCTGATCTTCCGGAACGGGCTCTCCGACGAACAGCGCGACCGGGCGATCGCTCTTTATGATGGGGAAATCGCCCATACCGATGCCTCTCTCGAGCCGCTGCTGGACGCTCTCGTCGCATCCCCGGAGCCGGTCCTTGTGGTGCTGACCAGTGATCATGGCGAGAGCCTCGGTGA
>JAZGDH010000079.1:0-27033 GCA_036477555.1 Acidobacteriota bacterium | reverse complement strand
CCGGAAGCTACTTCGCCGACCGGTCGGGCGGACCACCGGCACGCGGGATGCACGGGTTCGGACCGGACGGCGAAATGATGCACGGTGTATTTCATGCATGGGGAGCCGGACTGAAACGCGGAGCCGTTCGTGAACGGATGCGATGGATCGACATCGCACCGTTCGTCAGCCAGTTGCTGGGAATCGAGCCGCCGCGCGGGAGTGAGGGTGTCTCGCCGGCGGATCTATTCGGACCGCTCAGTCCGGATCGGAAAAGGGACGCTTCGGAGGCATATCCTCAATCGTTGGGGAGGTCGCCTCCTGACCTCCGCCAGGATCCTGCCGCGGGCGTCGCGCCACCTTGACCCGGGCCGGGCGCAGAAGCGTTCCCCCCAGCATGTATCCCTTCTGAAACTCCTCCGCCACGAAATTGTCGCGCTCAGGCTGATCGGTCTCTTCGATGGCGACCGCCTCGGCGTGAGAGGGGTCGAACGGCTTTCCGGCGGTCTCGATGATTTCGACTCCCTCCGAAGTGAGAACCCTCTGAAGATGATCGCGGATCAGCGTCACGCCTTCGACGAGAGCATCAGGATCACCGCATCCGCCCGGTGCGGCCAGGGCGCGGTCGAGATCATCCAGCACGCCGAGCACCTTGCGCATGACATCGGACCGGGCAATATCCAGGCGGCGTTCGAGGTCACGGTTCAGTCGTTCGCGGAAGGCGTCGCGCTCCTGCTCGATGTTGCGGTACGCGGCTGAAATTTCCCGGGCGCGCGATTCCGCTTCCTCCGCCCGCTTCTTCAACTCCTCCACGTAAGTCGGGAGCCGTGGCTCCGCAGCGCCTTCGGTATCACCCTCGAACGAAGAGCGCCGGTCGATCACCGCGAAGCTGGAGTCGCGTTCCTGCTCTTTGTCATTGCCGTCCCGTCTCTTGTCTTTCATCATCATCCTGGTGTGAGAATCGGGTCTCCCTGAAGGCTCAGCGACCCAGCAGGCGACGGACGCGTTCCCGGGTCGGCGGGTGTGTCCGGAACAGTCCCGCGAGTAACTCGCGGCTGAGTGGCCTCATGATGAACATGTGGCTCGTCGCCGGGCTCGCCGGCATCGGAATCCTCTTCCCGTACTCTTCGAGCTTTTGCAGGGCGCTCGCCAGGCCGTGCGGGCTGCGAGCCAACTCCGCACCGGAGGCATCGGCCTGGAACTCACGTGAGCGCGACACGGCCAATTGAATCATCAGAGCGGCGACCGGCGCGAGTATCATCGTCGCGAGCAGCGCGAGAGGATTCGAGCCCCTGCCGCCCCGATCATCGCCCCCGCCGCCGAAAAGCTCAGCGAACATCGTCAGGCGTGCGAGAACCATGATCGCAGCGCCCAGAGTGGCGGCGACGGACGATATCAGAACATCACGGTTACGGACGTGCGCCAGCTCATGGGCGAGCACCCCTTCCAGCTCTTCGGGGTTGAGGAGCTTCAGGATCCCGTGCGTCACAGCAACTGCCGCGTGCTGGGGATCGCGCCCCGTCGCGAAGGCGTTCGGTGCATCCATCGGCAGCAGGTAGACTCGCGGCATCGGTATATTCGCCCGAGACGTCAGCCGCTCGAGAATGTCGTAAAGCACCGGAGACTGATCGCGGGACATCGGGATCGCCCGGTACATCCGCAGAACGAATCGGTCGGAAAACCAGTAGGCGAAAAAGTTCATGCCGGCCGCGAGGGCCAGCGCGAGGATGAGACCGGATCGCCCCCCCGTCGCCCCGCCAATGGCAATCAGGATGCCCGAGAGGAGGGCCAGAAGCATGGTCGTCTTGAACATGTTCATCGGTTCACCGCCTGGTTCCGCGACACTCCCGCAGGGTTGTCGAAGCCGAGATTCCAGGTCACTTCACCTCGACGCGAATCGTTCCGGACTTCGACGATTTTCTCTTCGGTAGAACAACCTCGAGAACTCCCTGTTTGTGACGCGCCTCTATCCCTCCCTGGTCGACGCTGCTCGGGAGGCTGAACGTGCGGTTAAACGCGCCAAAGGGTCGCTCCGATCGCTGCAGATCTTCGCGCTTCAGGTCCTCCGGGAAGGGACGCTCGCCCCGAATGATGAGGGTGTCGTCATCGACACGGATCTCGATGGCGTCCTGCTCGATCCCAGGCAGATCGGCGCGCACTATGATCTGATCCCCCGTCTCGAAAATATCGACGGCGGGCGCCCACCCACCACCCTCCGGATTGTCCTGGCCGCGCTGGCGGGCCATCGTCTCCTGAAAGAGGCGATTCATCCTTTCCTGAATCATCATCATGTCTTTAAAGGGATCCCACCTGGAGATCGTCATCTTCCTTCCTCCTGCATCGTCGAAGTCCTCGATCGCTGACCGGAGAGCCCGGTTGCGCGTGTATCAGACACGCACGCCGGCCGGCTCGGTTTCGGTGGTCGGCACAGGTGCGGCGACCATCTCGAAGCATACTTGGTCCGCCGTGTCGTCAAGATCGGCACGGACCGTCCGATCCGGACGGAAGCGCCCCTCCAGCATCTGCCGCGCCAGCGGATCGAGGACCAGCCGCTGCAGCTTCCGTTTGAGGGGGCGCGCGCCGTACTCCGGATCGTACCCCACCTTGGCCAGATGATCACGCAGTCGAGGGGTGATCTCCAGCGTGATGCCGCGGTCCCGCATCAGCCGGATCAGGCGGGACGCCTGGATGTCGACCACCCGGCGGAGCTCCGCGGGGCCGAGAGGGTTGAACAGGACCACTTCATCGAGCCTGTTGAGAAATTCCGGACGAAAAGATTCCTTCAGCTCCGCCTCGACGCGAGCACGCAGTCCATCCCGATCGTTCCCGCCCCAGGACTGGATCAGGGGCCCGGCGAGGTTCGAGGTCATGACGATCAGCGTATTCTTGAAATCGACGAGGCGCCCGCGTCCGTCGGTCAGTCTCCCGTCGTCGAGAATCTGCAGAAGAGCGTTGAACACATCCGGATGCGCTTTCTCGATCTCGTCGAACAGGAGAACCGCGTAGGGGCGCCTTCTGATCGCCTCGGTCAGCTGGCCGCCCTCGTCGTGTCCCACGTAACCGGGGGGGGCGCCGATCAGGCGCGCGACGCTGTGCTTCTCCATGTACTCCGACATGTCGAGACGAATCATCGCCCGTTCGTCGTCGAAGAGAAACTCGGCGAGCGCCTTGGCCAGCTCGGTCTTTCCGACGCCGGTCGGTCCCATGAAGAGGAACGACCCGGTAGGGCGATCGGGATCGGCCAGGCCGGCGCGCGCGCGGCGCACCGCGTTACTGACAAACCCGACTGCCTCCTCCTGCCCGACGACCCGACGGCCAAGCCGCTTCTCCATGTGAAGAAGTCGATCGAGCTCTCCCTCCAGCATCTTGCTCACCGGTATGCCGGTCCAGCGAGAGACGATGGCGGCGATCTCCTCCTCATCGACCTCTTCCTTCAGCATCGGGTGACCGTCGGCCTGGATCTGGCGCAGGCGCTCGTTCGTCGCCTCTAGGTTCTTCTCGAGCGCCGCGAGATGTCCGTAACGCTGCTCCGCGGCGCGGGCGAGATCGCCCTCTTTCTCCGCCTGTTCGGCCTGCGTCCGGGATTGTTCGATCTGTTCCTTCACCGAGCGGATCTCGTCGATGAATCTTTTCTCGGAGCTCCATTGGGCTTTCAGCCCGTTGATCTCTTCACGCAGGTGGGCCAGTTCACCGCGTATCTCCGTCCGTCGCACGCGGCTCGCGGCGCCCGTCTCCTTCTCCAGGGCCTTCTGTTCGATCGCCAGCCGGGTCGAACGACGTGCGAGGACGTCGATGTCGCGGGGCATCGAATCGATCTCGATCCGCAGGCGGGAAGCCGCCTCGTCCATCAGATCGATCGCTTTATCGGGCAGGAAACGATCGCTGATGTAGCGCTGGGAAAGTGTGGCGGCTGCGATCAGGGCGGCATCCTGAATCCTCACGCCGTGGTGCACCTCGTATCGTTCCTTGAGTCCCCGAAGGATCGCGATCGTGTCATCGAGTCCCGGCTCGCCGACCAGAACCGGCTGGAACCGGCGTTCCAGAGCGGCGTCCTTCTCGATATGTTTCCGGTATTCGTTGAGTGTGGTCGCGCCGACGCATTTCAGATCACCGCGCGCGAGGGCCGGCTTCAGCATGTTGGCGGCGTCCACCGCCCCCTCGGCCGCGCCGGCCCCGACCAGGGTGTGGATCTCATCGATGAAGAGAACGTACCGGCCTTCTCCCTGCTCGACCTCCCGAAGAAGAGCTTTCAATCGATCTTCGAACTCTCCGCGGTACTTTGCGCCGGCGATGAGAGCGCCGAGATCGAGGGCGACGATCTCCTTGCTCTTGAGACTCTCCGGGACGTCGCCGTCGACGATTCGACGGGCAAGCCCCTCCACGATTGCCGTCTTGCCGACCCCGGGCTCTCCGATCAACACCGGGTTGTTCTTGGTGCGGCGTGAGAGCGCCTGGATGACCCGCTGGATCTCCTCGTCCCGGCCGATCACCGGATCGAGCTTCCCGCGCCGGGCCAGGTCGGTGAGATTGCGGGCGTACTTTTCGAGAGCCTGGAAAGAATTTTCGGGGTTCTGAGACGTGACGCGCTGGGAGCCCCGGATCGACTTCAACGCCTCGAGAAGAAGCGCGGGTCGAACGCCGGCTTTCTTCAGCAGTTCGGCGGCAGGATTGCGTCCCTCGATCAGCGCAAGGAGCAGGTGCTCGGCAGAGACGAAGTCGTCATGAAAGGTTTCGGCCCTGCGCTCGGCCGCTTCGAGGACCGTGACGAGCGCCCGGCCGATCTGTGGCGTGGCTCCTCCCTCCACGCGGGGAGCGGATTCCAGTCCCTCGCGGGATGTGCGCCTCAACGCCTCGACGTCGGCGCCGATCCGGTGCAGGAGGATCGGCACGATCCCTCCCTCCTGGGAGAGCAGGGCGTCGAAAAGATGTTCGGGCGTGATCTCCGGGTGCCCGTGCTCATCCGCTTTCGACCGGGAGGCCTGGAGAGCCTCCTGCGATTTGACGGTCATTTTTTCGAGTTTCACGAGGGCTGATCCTCCTGGAAGTTCTACTTAATGTATAGTGCATTATAAAGTATGAGCGTATTACTGTCAAGTACTGAAATATATTTGTAACTATTTAATAATAAATAAGTTATCGTAGTATTGTTGATCTTTTTTGGGGCGATCCAAATCAAATTTTCTCAAATCCGGCACGGGCAGGGGCCCTGGGTAGGTGGGCGCTGGTCTCATTGAGAAAGCCATGGATGAGGTCCAGGCTGTGCTGCGTGTGGGTCAAGAACAGGTGGTGGCCGGTCCCCGCGATCGTCCGTAGTCGCATCTGCGGGTAGTCATCAGGCAGGTGTCTGATGTGGGCGAGGGGAGCGACGGAGTCCTGCTCTCCGTGGATCAGCAGGGTGGGAATCGGTGGCACGGAGGGAAGCACCCGATCCACCTGATAGGAAAGAAGGCAGTGTTCCAGTGTGGATGTGAGCGACTTGATGGTGAACTTGTGGCTGTCGATCAGAACCGTCCATGGAAAACGGAACAGGTAGCGCAGGGTCAGTTCCAGGCCGGTCCGCTTTATCTGCGCGATCGTCTCCTTCAACGAGTGCTCGTTGAGCAGGCGACGGTAATGAGGCGATCCGCGCCAGAAGACTTCATGCGCGATCGCAGGGTTGGTGAAGCGCGGGAGGCTGAGGAGGATCATGCGCTGCAGGTGGTCACCGTACCGGGCCGCATATTCGAGGGCGATCAGGCTGCCGAGCGAGTGTCCGACGATGACGAGCGGGCGCATTGCCAGTCCGCGGCGTTCGATGAAGCTCCGAATGCTGTCGCGGAACAGATCCATCGTGTACTCGACATGTGGCTTGGGCGACAATCCGAATCCCGGAAGATCGGGAAGAACCAGGTGATAGTCCGCGGCGAGATCGCGAACCTTGCGATCCCAGTAACGGCCGGAGCCGGTGATCCCATGCAGAAAGAGCAGGGTCGGTCGGTTGCTCTCGCCCCGCTCGACGAAATGCAAGTCATCACGAGATTCCACGCAGGTCCCCTCGACGCGCCGCCTGGTGCGGCGCATGATAGCATGCCGTCTTCTCGCCTCTCCCGGGGGTGCGCGACGTCAGCATGCGGGATATGGTTTGATCCGGTCGAAATGGTCGTCGGGCATCACTGGACAGGGAGGAACCGATGAGGAGGATGACGTGCTGCAGGCAGTGAGAGAAATCGATCCGGAAGTCGCGGACGCCATCAAAGCCGAGGTCGAACGCCAGGAAGGGACGCTTGTTCTCATCGCGTCCGAGAACTCCGCATCGCGCGCCGTTCTCGAAGCGATGGGCTCGGTGTTCACCAACAAGTACGCCGAGGGATATCCGGGCCGGCGTTACTACGGCGGTTGCGAGCACAGCGATACGGTCGAGCGACTAGCGATCGAGCGAGCTCTCAAATTGTTCGGTGCGGAGCACGCGAACGTCCAGTCGCACTCCGGCTCGCAGGCCAACATGTCCGTGTACCTCGCTTCACTCAAGCCGGGCGACACCATCATGGGTATGGATCTCTCCCACGGCGGGCATCTCACCCACGGCCATCCGATCAATTTCTCGGGGCGGTATTTTCACGTTGTGCCCTACGGGGTCAATCGAGAGACAGAGCAACTCGACTACGACGCGCTCGAAGCGCTTGCGCGGGAGCACCATCCGAAGATGATCGTGGTCGGCGCCAGCGCCTACGCGAGGGTCATCGATTACGAGCGGATCAGGCGAATCGCCAATGAGGTGGAGGCTCTGGTGCTCGCCGATATCGCTCATGTCGCCGGGCTCATCGCGGCCGGGCTTCATCCGAATCCTGTGCCGCATGCCGACTTCGTCACGACCACCACGCACAAGACGTTGCGCGGGCCGAGGGGAGCTCTCATTCTGTGCAGGGACCGCTTCAAGAAGGTGATCGACAGCGCCGTGTTCCCGGGCACCCAGGGAGGGCCCCTGATGCACATGATCGCGGCCAAGGCCGTCGCCTTCAAGGAGGCGATGAGCGACGCGTTCCGAGCCGATCAGCAACGGACCATTGAGAATGCTTCCGTCCTCGCCGCCGGTCTCACCCAGGGCGGATTGCGCATCGTCTCCGGCGGAACTGACACGCACCTCTTCCTCGTCGATCTCAGACCGCGGAAGCTGACCGGTGTGGAGGTCGAAGGGCGGCTGGAGCGGGTCGGAATCGTTCTGAACAAGAACACCATACCGTTCGATCCCGAAAAGCCGATGGTCTGCAGCGGAGTCCGAATCGGCACACCGACCGTCACGACCCGGGGGATGGGTCCCGAGGAGATGCGACGAATCGCGGCGTGGATCCTCGAAGCGCTCGAAGGGGAGGCGGACGAAAAGAAAGAATCCGACATCCGCGATCGGGTGCGGCAGCTGTGCGGCAGGTTTCCGTTCTATCCCTGGCTCCGATCCCGACAGGACACGCCCGGTTCGGGCACCGCGCCGAGGGGTTGAAGACCGGTCCGTGGTCATGAGACCGCAGCCCCTGATTTTCGATCTGAGGGGATTGCGGTGCGTCGTCAGCGGAGCGGGCCGTGTTACTGAACGCAGAGTGACGATGCTGCGCGCTGCCGGGGGACGCGTCAGGAACGTGGCCGGGAGCGCGACGTGCCGCCGGGCACGCTGTCGGCCTCGACTGAAAGAGGAGGTCCGGGAATGCCCTCCCGCACGGACCCGGAGAACACCCTGTTCCTCGTCGACGGGACGAGCAATCTCTTTCGTGCGTTTTTTGCCATCCGCGCTCTTCGCACCAGCAAGGGAGTTCCGACTAACGCCGTTTACGGCTTCACGACGATGCTGCGCAAGTTGCTGCGCGACCGGCAACCGCGTCTGCTCGCCGTCGCATTCGATCTGGCGGGGCCGACTTTCCGGCACGAGGCCTATGCCGACTACAAGGCCAATCGCCCCGAGCCGCCCGCTGATCTGGTGGCCCAGATTCCTCACGTCAAGCAGGTCTGCCGGGTTCTCGGAGTGCCGATGGTGGAGATGGCCGGCTACGAGGCCGACGACCTGATTGGCACCCTCGCTGAGCGGGGCAGACGCGAGGGAAGGCCGGTCGTCATCGTCGCATCCGACAAGGATCTCCTTCAGCTGGTCGGAGGCGGAGTGCTCGTCTATAACCCCATCAAGGATCTACTGCTGGACGAGGAGGGTGTGGAAACCCTCTTCGGCGTCCGTCCGGAGCAGGTGCGGGACGTCCTGGCGCTGGCCGGGGACTCCTCGGACAACATCCCGGGCGTCCCGGGCATCGGGGACAAGGGTGCGCGCGATCTGATCCGCCGGTACGGCGATCTCGAAACCCTGCTGAGCCGGGCAGACACGGTTCAACGGAAGAGCTATCGTGAGGGGCTCCAGAACCACGCCGACTCCGCACGGTTAAGTCGTGAACTCGCAACGATTCGTCTCGACGTCCCGATAGCGCTCGAGCCTTCGGCGCTCCTGGTGGAGCGCCCCGACGATTCCGCGGCGCGTGCGCTGTTTCTGGATCTCGAGTTCGATTCGCTGGCCAGCGAGTTCACGGCCCCGCTCGTGCCTTCGGGGGGAGGCCATACGGTCATCCTGACCACGGCGGAGCTCGAGGGCGCGATCGAGCGCCTCTCGGGGCGGGGACCGTGCGCCATCCACGTCCTGCGCGATCACGCCGAGCCGGTACGCGCCGGGATCGTCGGTGTCGCTCTCTCGGGTCCGGACGGATCCGAGCCCTGTTACATCCCGCTCGCGCACCAGGCGCCGGGCGCCCCAGCACAAATACCGGAGAATGTGGCGCTCGATCGGCTCGGGCCGTTGCTGACCGGCGAAGTGCGGCTCCTGGGGCACGATGTGAAGAGCGACAGAGTTCTCCTGACGCGGAGGGGGATCCGGGTGGCCGAGTTCGGATTCGACACCATGATCGCCAGCTATCTTCTCAATCCGTCGCGGCGAAGCCACACGCTGGAGACGGTGGCGCAGGACATCGCCGGGCTGAGCGTTCCGACCCTTGCGTCGCTTCAGGGTACCGGAGCGCGGGCCGTGCCTCTCAACGGGATCGCAGTCGATCGGGTCGCCGCAGTCGCCTGCGCGCGCGCAGCCGCCGTGATGGCGATCGTGGATCGACTCGAGGCCGGCCTCGAGGCGGACGGTCTGACCTCACTGCTCGTCGATCTCGAGCTGCCGCTCGCCTCCGTGCTCGCCGAGATGGAGCTGCACGGCGTCGGCATCGATCGTGATTTTCTGGGCGGACTGTCCAGGCGCTGGGAGGAAGAGCTCGCCACCCTGACGGCGGCAATCCACTCTCTGGCGGGGGGTGCGTTCAACATCAACTCCCCCAAACAGCTCGGGGAGGTGCTTTTCGGGAAGCTGGGGCTGCGGCCCGGAAAAAAGACCCAGAAGACGCGCTCGTTCTCGACAGGTGTCGAAGTCCTCGAGGATCTGTCGCTCTCCCATGAACTCCCACGGAAGATCCTGGAGTACCGGAGCCTGCAAAAGCTGAAGTCGACCTATGTCGATACGCTTCCCGGACTCGTCCACTCCGACACCGGACGCGTTCACTCGACGTTCAACCAGACCGTTGCCGCGACTGGACGGCTGAGCAGCAGCGATCCCAATCTTCAGAACATTCCGATCCGGACCGAGCAGGGGCGGCAGATCCGGAGGGCTTTCGTCCCCATCCCAGGATGTGTATTGCTCTCCGCGGACTACTCGCAGATCGAGCTCCGCGTGCTGGCTCATCTGTGCGGTGATCAGGCGATGCAGCGCGCCTTCCACGACGGCGAGGACATTCATCGCCGCACCGCATCAGAGATCTTCGGGGTGCATCGCGACCTGGTCACCGATGAGATGCGACGCCGGGCGAAAGCGGTCAATTTCGGCATCATCTACGGCATGGGGCCACACCGGCTGGCCCGGGAGCAGGGGATGCCATTCAAGGAGGCGACCCGTTTCATCGCGGAGTACTTCGACCGCTTCCCGAAGGTGAAGGCATACATCGATGCGACCGTGGCGCTTGCGGAGAGCGAGGGCCGCGTCCGTACGCTCCTGCGCAGGATCCGTTACTTCCCGGAGATCAAGGGGGCCAACCGCGTGGCTCGCCAGCAGGCGATTCGGGCTGCGGTGAACACGACGATTCAGGGGACGGCCGCGGACATCATCAAGGAGGCAATGGTCGCCCTGCACAGGCGGCTGGTCGCGGACGGCTCGAAGGCCCGGATGATTCTCCAGGTGCACGACGAACTTGTTCTCGAGGTCCCCGAAGGGAATCTGGAGGGGATCGCGGCGACCGTACGCGAGGTGATGGCGAAGGTTCGGCCCCTCGACGTCCCTCTCGTCGTCGATCTGAAGGCGGGCCCGAACTGGCTCGACATGAAACCCCTGCACCGATCTCAAAACTGAAATTCTGCTTGAGGCACAGGCATTT
This sequence comes from Acidobacteriota bacterium, assembly GCA_036477555.1. GTDB lineage: Bacteria > Acidobacteriota > Polarisedimenticolia > Gp22-AA2 > Gp22-AA2 > JAPUIN01. The sequence goes on along the minus strand of JAZGDH010000079.1, from coordinate 16,642 downwards.
TTTGACGGTTCTCCGTGATTGACACACACCATTTTTTACTTAAATTGATTCGTGTCGAGGTAATTCGGGGGGTCGTGCGGTGACGGACCGCTCGTACCCGCCCCGCCGCTGGAGCGACCCGCATGGAGAACATGGAAAAGCCGAGCCGAATCCTGGTGGTCGACGACGAGCAGGCCATCCGCGATGTGCTGTCGGAGGGGCTCGGCGCAAGCGGATATGAGTGTGAGATCGCGTGCGACGGCATCGAGGCACTGGATAAAATGCGGGGCAACGGATTCAATCTGGTGGTCAGCGATATCGACATGCCTGAGATGGACGGCGTCGCGCTCCTTCAGGAAATCAAGAAGATCCATCCCGATACCGAAGTGATCATGCTGACCGGTGTGGTGGATGTCGATACGGCAATCAACTCAATCCGACTCGGAGCGAACGACTATCTGACCAAACCGTTCAACCTGGCTGAAGTGCGGATCACCGTCGAGCGCGCGCTCGAGAAACGCCGCCTCATACTGGAAAATCGCGAATATCAACGCCACCTCGAGACCAGAGTCCAGGAGCGGACCGCCGAGTTGCAGCGCAAGAATGATGAGGTCGAGGAGCTCTACCAGCGGATCGCGAACGCGTACCAGACGACCCTCGAGGCGCTGGCGACGGCGCTCGACACGCGCGACAGCGAGACCATGGGGCATTCACTGCGCGTCGCCGCCTACACGTCGCACATCGCCCAGCGGCTGGGAATCGAGGGCCCCGAGCTGACCGAGATTTACCGCGGGGCGCTCCTGCACGACTTCGGCAAGATCGGCGTGCCGGACGCCATCCTGCGCAAGCCGGGGAAGCTCACGCCCGAGGAGTGGGTCGAGATGCGTAAGCACCCCGAGATCGGTTACCGAATCCTCCACGGCATCAACTTCCTGGAGAACTCCCGCCAGATCGTGCTGAGCCACCAGGAGCGCTTTGACGGAACCGGCTATCCACGCAACCTCAAGGGGGAGGAGATCCCGCTCGGAGCGCGGATCTTCTGCGTCGCCGACACCCTCGACGCCATGACATCCGATCGGCCCTACCGCAAGGCACTTCCCTACGAAACGGCGCGCGCGGAGATCGAGAAGTACAGCGGCACGCAGTTCGATCCCGAGATCGTGAAGGTTTTCCTGAAGGTTCCCAAGGACGACTGGCTGCGCATCCAGCAGCGGGTGCTCGAAGGCGTCGCGGCGCGCAACGACTCCCCCCTCTGAGTCAAAGGAGCGGACGCTCAATCGAGCCCCGCGGGTCGAGCCTGCTCCTCAACCCCTCACCCAGGAGATTGGCGCCCAGGACGGCCAGAAAGATCGCCGCTCCGGGGACGATCGTCATATGGGGGCCGTCGAGCAGGTTCTGAGTGCCGGCGTGCAGCATGCTGCCCCAGCTGGCCGTCGGGGGGGGGACCCCCAACCCCAGGAATGACAACCCCGACTCCGCCATGATGGCGCCGCCCAGTCCGAGGGCTGCCTGCACCAGGCAGGGCCCGAGGAGGTTGGGGAGGATATGGCGGAAGAGAAGCCGCGTCCTCCCCCCCCCGACTGAGCGCGCCGCCTCCGCGAACTGCAACCTCTTCAGGCGCAGGGTCTGCCCGCGCGCGAGGCGTGCGTATCCCACCCAGCCGATGAGGCACAACGCGAGGATCAGGTTCGGCAGCCGGGGCCCGAGGACCGCGACCAGAGCGATCGCCAGCAGCACGCCGGGGAAGCCGAGAAAGAGATCGACGATCGCCATCACAATCGCATCGGTCCGCCCGCCGGCATAGCCGGAGATGAGCCCGATCAGGATGCCGAAGGTCCCGGACAGCAGAACGACGAGCAGACCGGTGGTCAGAGAGATCCGCGCTCCCCAGACCAGCCGCGCAAGCTGATCCCGTCCCAGTTCGTCCTGTCCCAGAGGATGTTCGGCCGAGGGGCCCTCCATGCGCCGGGTGAGGTCCTGCCGGTCGGGAGGAGCCGGGGCGAGCCAGGGGGCGGCCGCGGCGACGAATGCCAGAAGGGCGAGGATCGCGGCGCCGGGGATGAGCGCGCGGGTGGCAGGGGGGCGTCTCACGATGCCGACCTCGGGTCGAGCAGCGCATGCGTGAGATCGGCGCACAGATTGACGACGACATAGATTGCTGCGAACAGGAGCACGGTCCCCTGGACGAGTGGATAATCGCGATAGGCAATCGCCTGCACGAGAAGTCTCCCCAGGCCCGGCCAGGAGAAGATCGTCTCGGTCAGGATGGCGCCGGTCAGAAGAGAGCCCATCTGCAGGCCGGCCACCGTGACGACGACCGGCAGGGCGTTCCGCAGCGCGTGGCGAACGGCGGCGAGGGTGGGGGAGAGCCCTCGGGCCTGCGCGGCTCGCACGTAAAGGGCGGCGCTTTCCTCGAGGAGGGAGGCGCGGAGCAGTCGCGTCAGAAGAGCCGCGATCGACGCGGACAGAGTGAGGGCGGGGAGGATGAGCGCCCCGGGTTCGTGCATGCCGGAGACAGGCAGCCAGTCCAGTCGAATGGCGAACAGGAGGATGAGCAGCGGACCGAGCCAGAAGCTGGGCATGGAGAGAGCCACGACGGAGCCGATCGTGGTGAGCCGATCGATCACCCCTCCGGGTCGCAAAGCGGAGGCGATCCCGGCCGGCAACGAAATGGCGGCGGCCCCGATCATGCTCGCCAGCGCGAGCAGCAGGGTTGCCGGGAGTCGTTGTGCGAGAAGGCCGGAGACCGGGTCTCTGTAGTGTAGTGAGATCCCCAGATCACCCTGAATAAGGCCTTTCAGGAACCCGATGTACTGCAGGCCGAGCGGACGGTCGAGTCCGAGACGATGCCTCAAGTCCTCGATGTCGCCGGCGCCCGCACCGGCGCCGAGCATCACCTCCGCCGGGTCACCGGGGATCATGTGAATGAGAGAGAATATGATCGTCGCGACGCCGAGCAGGAGCGGCACGGCGAGGAAGATCCTGCGAAGGAAGTACCCACTCAACGATTCACGCTCCGTGAACCGGGAATGATCCCCGGCGACCTCCGGTTCTGTCAATCGCGGGATCGGTCTCTTCCTTGACGCCGCGATCCCCGTTTGTTAAGTTAGCAAGGTTCGCACAAAATGAGGCCGCATAACATGAGTTGTTGCAAGGGTTTCAGGATTGTAATCGTCGCGCTTTTCGGTGCCCTGCTGATCGCGGCGACGCCGGCCGTGGCGGCGAAGAAGGGGAACTCTCCTGATGTTGAGGGAGCCGCAGGCTTCACCTTGAAGATGGTTCTGGAGAGGTTCGACCATGCTCAACGCGAGACCGACACCATGGTTGCCAACTTCACCGAGCGCAAGGATTTGAACCTTCTCGCCGAACCGCTGATTTCGCGCGGTGAATTCTTCTTCACTCGTCCCAACCAGGTGCGCTGGGAGTACACTGAGCCCGAGCATAAGGTTTTCGTCATCACCGAGAAGCGTTACACCGCCTACTACCCCGCCGCGAAACGGGCCGAAGAGGTGGAGATCAAAAAGTTCATCGGGAAGAGGCTCTTCCGGTTTCTGGGCGTCGGGCAATCGATCGAGGACCTGGCTAAATACTACGAATTCCAGCTCGGCGAGTCGAATGATCTGCCCGGCACCTACCTCCTCGTCCTCACGCCACGAAAGAAGCAGATACGGGAAAGCATGGCGTTCATGAAGATCTGGGTCGACGAAGGCACGTTCCTGCCGCGCAAGGTCGCCTATGAGGAGAAGGATGGGGATTCGACGCTGCTGACGTTTCACGACCTGCGTGTGAACGTCGACGTCGCCGCGCATCAGTTCCGCGTCGATCTCCCCCCCGACGTGAAGGTCTCCGAGACCTTCAACGGCTTCTCCCTCGGTCAACAGAGTTTCTAGAAGCCTCTCCTCTCGAGACAAGAAAAGCCCCCCGCTGAACCGGGGGGCTTTCTTTCTGACTCAGTACTCCTGTGGCTTGGTACTCCCGCCGCGTGGGCGGGGGCGCCGATGCCTCAGTACATCCCACCGCCCATGCCGCCCATGCCGCCCATGCCGCCGGGCATACCGGCGGAAGCACCGGCCTTGTCCTTCTCGGGGATCTCGTAGACCAGAGCCTCGGTGGTGAGCATCAGGCCCGCGATGCTGGTTGCGTTCTGCAGCGCGGTGCGGACCACCTTGGTCGGGTCGATGATCCCGGCATCGAACATGTCGACCCACTTGCCCTTATAGGCGTCGAACCCCTGTGTCGCCTTCTCCTTTTCTTTGGCCTTCGCGACGATGATCGAGCCCTCGTAGCCGGCGTTGATGCTGATCTGACGGAGCGGCTCCTCGAGTGCCCGCCGGAGGATATTGATTCCGATCTGGATGTCATCGTTCTTGTCCTTCAGCTTCTCCAGAGAAGGAATCGCTCGCACCAGGGCCACGCCGCCGCCGGGGACGATCCCCTCCTCGACCGCCGCCTTGGTGGCATGCATCGCGTCCTCGACGCGGGCCTTTTTCTCTTTCATCTCGGTCTCGGTGGCCGCACCGACCTTGATGATGGCGACACCCCCGACCAGCTTGGCGAGCCGCTCCTGGAGCTTTTCGCGGTCGTAGTCGGACGTGGTCTCCTCGATCTGGGCTCGGATCTGCTTCACCCGGCCTTCGATGTCGGCGCGCTTGCCTTTGCCCTCGACGATCGTGGTGTTGTCCTTGTCGGCGCTGATCTTCTTGGCCTGACCGAGATCGTCGATTTTGACGTTCTCTAGCTTGATCCCGAGGTCCTCGGTGATGCACTTGCCGCCCGTCAGGATGGCAATGTCCTCGAGCATCGCCTTGCGGCGATCCCCGAAACCAGGGGCCTTCACGGCGCAGACCTGCAGGGTCCCGCGAAGCTTGTTGACGACCAGCGTCGCGAGGGCCTCGCCCTCGATGTCTTCGGCCACGATGACCAGCGGTCGGCCGCTCTTGGCCACCTGCTCGAGCAGCGGCAGGAGATCGCGCATGTTGGAGATCTTCTTCTCATGAATGAGAAGGTAGGGGTTCTCCTGCACGCACTCCATACGCTCGGCGTCGGTGACGAAGTAGGGGCTCAGGTAGCCGCGATCGAACTGCATCCCCTCGACGATCTCGAGGGAGGTATCGAGGCCCTTGGCCTCCTCGACCGTGATCACGCCATCCTTGCCGACCTTGTCCATCGCCTCGGCGATGATCTCGCCGATGGTCTCGTCGCTGTTGGATGAGATCGTGCCGACCTGGGTGATCGACTTGCCGCCGACCGACCGGGAGAGCTTCTGGATCTCCTCGATCGCCTTGCCGACGGCCTTCTCGATCCCGCGCTTGAGGTCCATCGGATTGGCGCCCGCCGTCACGGCTTTCACGCCCTCACGGCAAATCGCCTGGGCGAGCACCGTGGCGGTCGTTGTGCCGTCGCCGGCGACGTCGGAGGTCTTGCTGGCGACCTCGCGGACGAGCTGCGCCCCCATGTTCTCGCGCGGATCTTCGAGTTCGATCTCCTTCGCGACGGTCACACCGTCCTTCGTGCTGGTCGGCGCACCGAACTTCTTCTCAAGTACAACATTACGGCCGCGCGGTCCGAGCGTGCACTTGACCGCGTCCGCCAGCTTGTTCACTCCGCGGAGAATTGCCTGTCGGCAATCTTCCGAATAAACGATTTCCTTGGCTGACATTGCTGCTTTCCTCCATATTGCGGGGGAGATCCCCGCGTCCAGGGGCTTGGGATCCCCTTCAGCTAATCACTCCCAGAACCTCGTCCTCGCGGACGATCACGTGCTCCTTGTCCTCGATTCGAATCTCGGTGCCGGCGTACTTGCCGATCAGCACGCGATCCCCGGCCTTCACCTCGAGCTTGATCCGCTTGCCATCATCGTCCAGGCGGCCGGCGCCGACGGCCACGACCTTGCCCTCGAGCGGCTTCTCCTTGGCGGTGTCGGGGATGATGATCCCGCCCTTTACCTTCTCCTCCGCCTCCACTCTCCTGACCAGAATGCGGTCATAAAGCGGCTTGACCTTCATGATTGTGATCCTCCTTAAGCTTATGTAGTGACGGAAACGCTTGAATATCGCCCGGATCCCCTTTTCCAGCCCCGGGGTGGGGCGGCTCGCTGTGGGAACCCCTGTTAGCACTCTGCCAAGGCGAGTGCTAATAGTAGAAAAATTGGGGTTAGATGTCAATAGAATTGTCATCCGAGATACCTCCTGAAGCGTTCCGAGCGGTCCTACGTCCAATCGCCGGAATAAGGTTGATCCTCGCCCCGGGGAACCTATAATTCCTTCAAGCGCATAGAGATGGAGCAGAGGGACGGGCCATGAGTTCCACCACACCACCATTCGCAGAGCCGCTTTCACCCGAGGAGATTGAATCTCGGCTCCGGAGTCTCGCCGAGGGTGCGCTGGCCGATCCGGGGCTCGACGAGCTGGAGATGAAGTATCTGCTCGAAATCCTCATGCGCAGCTCGCTCCTGCTGACCGAGGGCTACGACTCGGCAACGCTCGACCGCATCTTTGCGGGGGAGCGGCAGCCGTCGGTGCTGATCGACCCACGAGACACCGCCGCCAGAGACGAAGCGCAGATGGTGCGGGCCTGGAGCGTCCCCGATCTGCTGAAAACCTACGGCGACAAATGCCTCTACGACGTCGGACTGGCTGGCAAGACGATCTTCCGCGGCATTGATCTCTCCGACCTCGGCCCACGCTCTTACGGTCTCGCCAGCCGGGTGCTTTCACTGCTAGCTCAGGATCGGACGCTGCGCGACTTTTACGATCACAATCTCATGGAACGGCTGCCGATCGATGAAGAGGTGATCTTTCTCCGCCAGTGCGCGTCCCGCTTCCGGGTCTATGCTCAGGTCCTTCAAGCTTTCCGCGGGTGGGAGCCGGCCCTGCCGTCGCTCCCTCCCGAGCAGGCTCCAGCCTCCCGCCTGACGCGCGAAGTTGAATTGCCGAAGCCGACCGCCCTGACGCCGACGACGGCGGCAGAATCGAAGGCTCCACGGGAGGCCGCGGCGGAAGGATCCACCGACGGAGTCCTCGACGACATGTCCGATCTCGAACGTGGTGAGAGGCTGACCCGCTACGAGCGCCAGATCCTTCTTTCGTCGCTCGACGTCGCCGCGCTGCGCGAGCGCTTGAAGGACGAGGTGGTCGATCAGGATGCCGCCGTCGACAGTCTCTGTGACGATCTGCTGGTCTCCGCCCTGGGAACACGACCGCGGCCACGACCGCAGAGCTACCTTCTCGTCGGCCCGACCGGGGTGGGTAAGAACTATCTGATCGAGACCCTCGTCCGGCTGCTGGAGGAGGAGTGGGAGACCGAAATACCTTTCCTCGTGCTGGAAGGCCCGCAGTACACCCATCCCTCCGACGTCAGCGAGCTGAAAGGATCAACTCGAGGCTTCATCCGCAGCGATGAGGAGGGCCTCCTGTCGGAGTTTCACGAGAAGGCGCGGATGTCGCCGCTCTCGTTCGTGCTGGTGGATGAGGTGGAAAAGGCGCACCCGCAGCTGCCCCGTTTCTTCCTGTCGATCATGGATCGAGGATCGACGATGGATAACAAGGGCCGGCTGCTCCGTTTTCCCGCCACCCTGATCGCCTACACATCGAATCTCGGTTACAGCGAAGAGTCGATGCGAGGCGAGGCGATCGGGTACGGAGGCAGGGGGACGCGGGCTCCGGGTCGGGCCGCCGCGGCACGCACCATGACGCGCGGGCTTCCTCCCGAGTTCCTCAACCGGCTCAAGGTGATTCACTTCTCGTCGCTGTCCCGTTCTTCGGCCGGACGCATTCTCGATCAGGAGATCGCCCGCATTGCGACCCGCTATCGAGACCGCCACGGAATCGAGCTCGAAGTCACGCCGGCGGCACGGGCCGCCATTCTCGACCGCGGGTTCAGTCTCGAACATGGGGCGCGGCACCTCACCGCCGAGACCGATCGGATCTGCAACGTCGAAGTCAGCCGCCGCCTGCAGCACGGAACGGGGCCGATGCCCGACGCGACGCGACAGCTGATCCGGCAGATCCGGCTGGCCCGGCGCGGCGAGCGACCGGTCGATGAAGTGGCCCTGCGCCTGGAGGTGCAACGGCATGCGCGCCTGCGTCACGGACCGCGGCGGATTACCGTCGACGAGAGCGGAGGCGGCTTCGTGTACGAGGACGAGACTCCATGAACGCTGCCCCCCTGATCGTCGTACTGAAATCGATCATCGAACGGAGCTACGGAATGCGGCCGGTGATTCACGACATCGGCCCTTTTCTGATCGGCGACGAGGGATACGAGGTTCTCTACGGAGACGGGCAGCACGAACGCTCCTCCGGTGCGCGGATGATGGTGCGACAGGAGCATGATTCGATTCGCCTGGCCATCTATTATCCGGATGCGCTGGTCCGGCATCTCGAGCAATTTAATCCATTGATCGGGCTCGGCGACGTGAACATCGACGAGTTCTCGGTGCTTATCGAGGAACTCGACCATCTGCTGACCCTGGCGGGACGGGTGGCGGAGAGGCGCCCGGTGAGTCTGCTGGAGCTCGAGCATCACGCCAACCTGACTAAATATCTCGTCGTCCTCCATCTCCTGGGTCGGCAGACCGGCCGGACACGCCTGCCGGAGGGCCTGCGCCTCTGGGCCCGCCATCATCTGTTCGGGAAATACTCCGGGGAAAAGGGTGAGAGCGCGGAGCGTTACCGGGAAGCGGCCGGTCTGGCGGATCGACACGCGCGGCTGCTCGACGGTATGACGGTTCCCGAGCGCCGCAACGAGCTTTGCGCCTTCCACAGGCGTTCGTATTCCGACACCTGCCGGTTGCTGACCAGCGCCAACTGAAGAATCACGGAATAGATCACGGAGTGCGAATGGTCGAGGCGGAAGAATGCGTCAGCGCGGGGTCACCGTCTCCGGCCCGTCGGAGAGTTCGGCGAGCTGACGCGCCTCGGGGAAGAGCTCGAGGGCCTTCTGGATCTGGGGATCCGTTCGCGCGTAGACCTTGTATCCGGCCTCGAGTCCCCACAGTGCGGAGGCGATCGCCTCCTCGATCTCGTTCGAGAGGCGCTGGCGGGTTTCGATGATCTGTTCATCGGTCCATTCGAATTTGCGCGCGGTCAGGAACCGTTTGAACTCCTCGATGGTGGCGTCAGTCACCTCGAAGCCGCGCGGGATCAGCTTGCGCTTCGTGTTGTAGTGGATGGCGAAATGGAAGAACATCTGGCCGCGCTCGAGCCGATCGATGAACCGGGATCTCTCCGGAATCGGCACGATCACGTCGGGTCGGATGCCGCCGCCACCATACACGGTTCGACCACCGTCGGTGCGACGCACCTCGCTGCTGGGTGTGATCGCCTCGTCCAGGTTCTCCTCGTAGCTGAGGTAGTCCTCGAGCGAATGGTAGTCGCGCTGAATGAGACGGCCGCTTGGTGTGTAGTAGCGCGCGGTCGTCAGAGCCAGTGCGGCGTCGTGGCTGAGCGGGTAGACGGTCTGCACCAGTCCCTTGCCCCAGGTTGTGTTCCCGACGATCAGGGCCCGATCATGGTCCTGAAGCGCGCCGGCGACAATTTCCGAGGCGCTGGCGCTGTACTTATCCACCAGCACGACCAGCGGCAGCTCGTTACGCACTCCCTCGCCGGTGGATCTGAACTCCTGGTCCGAGCCTCTGATCCGGCCGCGCGTGTAGACGATCATCTGGCTCTTCTTCAGGAACCGATCGGACACCCTCACCGCCTGCTCCAGCAGCCCGCCCGGATTGCGCCTCAGGTCGAGGATCAGGCGCTCCATGCCCGCTGCGCGAAGATCCCGGAGCCTCTGCTCCAGCTCGCGATCGGTGGTCCGCGTGAAGTTCTCAATCCTGATGTAGCCGGTGCCCGGGTGGACGAGAAACGCCTGCCGGATGCTGCGGGTCTTGATCTTGTCGCGGGTGATGGTGAAGTGCAGCACCTCGTCGTAACCGGGACGCGTCACCGTGATCGAGACCCGGGTGCCTCGGGGACCCTTGAGGAGCCTCAGGGCGTCGTCGATGTCCATGTCGAGCGTGTCGACCCCTTCGATTTGAGAGATGACATCTCCCGCCCGGATCCCTGCTCTCCAGGCCGGGGTCTCCTCGAGTGGGGAGATCACGGTGAGAGGCTTGTCGAGCGAAGGTTTCGAGATGACGATTCCGAGGCCGGAGAAGGATCCGTGCTGCTCCTCGAGCATGCCCCGGTAATCTTCGGGATCCAGGTAGTTGGAGTGCGGGTCGAGAGAGCGGAGCATGCCGCGGATCGACCCCTCGATGGCAACCCGCGGGTCGACCTCGTCCGCCGCCCGGGCCTGAACGAGACTCACGAGCTGGGTATAGGTGCCGAGCCTGTCAGGGGAAGTGTCGGTCCCGGATTCCGCGCGACCGACGAACATTCCGCCGATGACGGCGCCGGCGACGATGAAAGCGATCCCCCCCACAAGCGAACGATGTTTCACTCGGAGTCCCCTCTCTTGCGTGACGTGATGAAATTATAGTGTCCGGGGAGTGTCCTGTAAAGGAAAGCGGCAGGTGGAAAACGTCAGGAAACCGGCGCCCGGGAGCCTGGACCGCAACCCCCGCGAGAGCCGAAGGTGCTAAGATTCGTGCCGGCGCGGAGGAGGCAGAGCATGTTCGGATCGATCGGCGGGCCCGAGTTGATCGTCATCTTCGTGGTGGCGCTCCTCATCTTCGGGCCCCGAAAACTGCCCGAGCTGGGCCGGATGATCGGCCGCGGACTGGGAGAATTCCGCCGGGCCGCCACCGACCTGAGAACGACGCTCGACACCGAGGTGTCCCGCATGGAGAAGCCGAAGCGCTCCGACGAGAAACCGCCCGATCCGACCGAAGAGAAGGACGGGACGCCCGCAGCCCCCGATGCCGAAACCGGAAAAGAATCGCAGTAACCTTCCCACGATGGGGTTTCTGGAGCATCTCGAAGAGCTCCGGAAGCGCCTCCTTCTGTCACTCCTCAGTGTTGGTGTCGCATTCCTGCTGGCGCTGACCAACGCCAGGCGCCTCCTGACGTTTTTCCTCGTCCCGATCCAGCCGTTCCTGGGGGACCATCGCCCGGTCTTCATCGACATCACCGAGCCGTTCCTGCTTTATATGAGAGTGGCCTTCGTCGTCGCGCTGTTTATTTCTGCACCCTTCATATTTTACCAGGCGTGGAAGTTCATTTCCCCCGGGCTCTACCCACGCGAACGGCACTACGCACTGCCGTTCATTCTGTTCTCGACGGTCTTCTTTCTCGCGGGGGGGGCATTCGGCTATTACGTCGGGTTCCCTACGGCGGGCCGGTTCCTGCTGCAGGTCGGCGAGGATTTCGAGCCTGCGCTGCGGGTGAGTAATCTGTTCGGCTTCGAGAGCAGAATCATTCTGGGGCTGGCGATCGTATTCGAGCTGCCGACCGTCATCTATTTTCTGGCGCGGCTTGGCCTCGTCACGCCTGGCTTTCTATGGCGGAAGTTTAAGTACGCCGTTCTGATAATTTTCATCATCGCGGCGATCATCACCCCGACGCCGGATATCGTGACACAGTGCGTGTTCGCCGGGCCGATGATCCTCCTCTACCTAGTCGGGATTCTGGTGGCCCGGGTCTTCGGGCGTCCGCGGGGCCCCGACACCGAACGGGACGGGGCGGGGGATGGGCAGGAAGGATCTTGAGTCCCCACATGGCGAGGTTGCCTATCGGCTACGCTGAAGTGCGATCGCCGGTGGCATGCTGGATCGCCCGCCACGAATGCGCCGAGGAGATCCAGCGCGGTGACGCGGATCGGCTCCTGCTCGGGCGGGCCGAGCGCCGCCGCGGGGCGGGGGGCGGCCGGGGAGCACTCCTGCGCATGCGCCTCGGTGACGTGGAGGCCGTCGGCAAGCGCGCCCAGCACGGCGGTCTGGTCGGTCCGATGATCCGGAGTCTCTATCCAGGTACGCGCAGGATTCGCGACCAACTCGTGGCTGCGGATCGCCTCGACCGGGCCGGCGTGACGACGCCCCAGGTCCTCGCGGTGGGCTGGCGGCGGGTGCTGGGGCCGCTGCACGCGCATGCCATCATCACGGGCGCCGTCCGGGAAGCCCAGAATCTCTATGAAGTGGCGCGCGCTAACGCGCCGTGGCGCCGCCGGCGGATCGCTCTCGAGAAGAGTGCCGATCTCATCCGCAAGATGCACGACATCGGTTTCCTGCATGCCGACCTGAACGTCACGAATATTCTGTTCGGGCGTGGCGCGGGTGGGGATCGGGTGCAGATCGTCGATCTGGACGGCGGTGCTTTTTACCACCAGATCGGATTCCGCGGGCGTTTTCGAAATCTCGCGCGGCTGCTGCGCTCGTACGAGAAGTGGATCGCCGGCCGCTTTCGGCTGTCGGCGCGCGAAGAGTTGATTTTCCTGAGGCGGTACTGCCAGAACGATCGTATCTTGTTGAAGCGATTCCAGCGGGCGCTCCAGAGACACCGATCGCGATTAGGTCTGCACCGCGTCGGATGGCTGGCATCCGGCGCGTCCTCCGCCGAGCGGCGCACGGATCGGTCCGGCATCGAGTAGCGCAAGTGCGTGCGCCTCCGCCTCCTCGACACGAATCTCTTCGAGGCAGAAAGGCTTGCCGGAGGGGGCGGGGGGACACTCCTGGAAGAAATCCTGCCGGCAGGGTGCGCACGGATAGTCCCGGCTCAAGCAGGTGATTCGATTCGAACGGGCTCTCGGCGCAGTGCGGCGCGGCGCGCCGGGTCCGAAGAACGCGAGTGTCGGCACGTCGAGGGCGGCCGCCAGATGCATCGGACCGCTGTCGTTCCCTATGAAAAGTTTGCAGCGCTCGATCAGGCCGGCCATCATCTGGACGGTCAGGTCACTCCCTGTCGGCACGATGCAGTCCCGGGGCAGGCCCCGGCGGATCTCCTCACTCAATCTTCGATCGCCGGGACCGGCGAGCAGCAGGACGCGGGCTCCAATCCGTTGTCCGAGCCGGCGCCCCAGAGCGGCGAACCGTTCCGGATGCCAGGCTCGCGGTGCCTTTGAGGCGCCCGGGTGCAGTGCCACCAGCGGTCGATCGTCCTCGGTGCCGGCTTTGCGGAGAAAATCGACCGCGCGCGCACGGGGGCCGGCACCGACCTGGAAGAAGGGAAGCGGGTCGCTGATCGCGCAGCCGAGGGACGCAGGGATCCCGAGGAAGAGATCGATGTGATGAGTGTCGGCCGGCGGTAACGGAAGGGGATGGGTCAACAGCGCGCTGCGAATATCGGTGGCATAACCGACCCGGGACGGGATGCCGGCCAGTCGGGCGATCGCAGCAGCCTCGAACGCCTTCTGAAAGAGGATCGCGAGATCGAACCGTTCTTTCCGCAGCCGTGCGACCAGCCTCAGGAACCCGCCCACCCCGGCGTGGTGACCCTCATCATCGTACTCGATCAGATCATCGTAGAATGAATTCCCCCGCAGCGTTTCGAGCACCCAGGGTTTGGCAAGGATGGCGATCCGCGCGCCACGGAAGTGTTCGCGAAGCGCGCGGACGGCGGGAGAGATCATCACCACATCGCCGATCCAGTTATTCGCCCGGATCAGGATCCTGCGGATCGCCGACGGAGGGATCGGTCTCATGAGTCCCCGCCGGATCGCGCCGCGAACACGGTCGACCTCGACAACCGCGGTGGCTCGGACCGCAGTCGGCCGCCAGAACGTGCGAGCGCATCCCGCACCGCCCCGAACACCTCGTCGGTCGAGATCGCATCGGTCGTCGTGTCACCGCAAAGGACGACGTGATTCTCACCGAGCGGGGCATTGAGACGCGGGTCGGTCGGTCCGAACAGGGCCACGACGGGGCACCCCACTCCCCACGCGAGGTGCATCGGCCCGGTGTCTGCGCCGACGAACAGCGAAGCGCGGCGCAACAGAGCCGCGAGCACCCGCAGGCCGATCGCCGGGGAGGGTACGGCGGCTCCTCCCGAGGAACGCACGATGCCGGATACCATTTGCTCCTCGCCGGGCCCCCAGGTGATGAGGGGCACGGCGCCGAGACGATCGCGCAGGCGCACCGCGAGGCGGGCGAATCGATCGATCGGCCACCGCTTGTACGCCTGGCGCCGGCTGGTGCCGGGAGAGAGCACCACGAGTGGCTCCACCTCGGGGACCACCTGCCTCAGGATCATCTCCGCCTCGCGAGCCTCGGCCTCGGTCTCGTGAACATCCATGATGATTTCGTCCCCCGAGGCTCCGAGCGCTTCGGACATCAGGAGGTTCCGCTCGACCCGGTTCATCCAGCGGGAGCGCGGTCTGACCCATCGGTTGGCGAACAGCGAACTCATCTCGCGGGCGTGGCCGGGAGCAAAGCCGAGGCGCGCCTTCGCACCGGACAGGAGTGAGAGGATGCCGCTCTTGAGGCTCCCCTGAAAATCGACAGCGATAGTAAACCGATGCCGGCGCAGTTCCCGGCCGAGGCTCCCGAGCCTGGCCGCCAGCAGGTAAGGACGTCGCGCTTCAGCCGAAAACTCCCGGCGTGGAAAGCGGATCACCTGATCGATCTCGGGATGTCCCTCGAGGAGATCCCGAGACAGGTCCTCGACGATCCATGCCACGTGAACCGAGGCGTAGGTCTTCCGGATCAGGTGGAGGGCCGGGAGCGTGCGGAGCACGTCCCCGACCGCACCCAGTCGGATGACCAGAAGGCGGTCGGCAGCGGATACCGGAACGGTGGGATCAGACATCGACAGTGGCATCTTACAGCCCGGGGCGCGCCGGCGAACAGCCCCGAGGGCGGTGTGAGGTGCCGCGCGGGTGAGGCGCCACGGCCTCGGCCCTCCGGGGGTCACCGGGAGCGGTCGTTTGACAAGGTTTTCGAGGCGGTGCTATAAGGCCGGTCGTCGCTCCCGGAGACCTGCATGGTCATTGATCCCAAGCTGCTCGAGATTCTGGCCTGTCCCGTCTGTAAGACGGAGGTGATCCCTTCCGCGGACGAAAAAAGCCTCGTCTGCCGATCCTGCAGCCGGCGATATCCGATCGTCGATGGGGATATCCCGGTCATGCTGGCCGAGGAGGCGACCATCGAACCCGAGGATCACTCCTGACCACTCGAAAAAATACCGCTCCTCCTCTGGACACCGCGCGCGCAATCGATCTCATCGGGCGGTTCGGGGAGATCTCCGCACTCGTGGTCGGTGACCTGATGATCGATCGTTTCATCTGGGGGCGGGTGTCGCGCATCTCTCCTGAGGCGCCCGTGCCGGTCGTTCGACACGAGCGGGAGAATCGCGCGCTCGGCGGCGCGGCGAACGTCGCCCGCAACATCGTCATGCTCGGCGGGCGCGCCATCCCGGTCGGTGTGAGGGGGGACGACCGCGAGGGGGAGGAGCTGGAGAGCGCCTGTGGCGAAGCCGGCATCCCGACTGATGGACTGATCACGACGGTCGATCGGCCGACGACGGTGAAGATGCGCGTCATCGCGCATGGCCAGCACGTGGTCCGCGTCGATCGGGAGCAGGACGATCCACTTCCGGCCGGGACCGCGGCCGACCTCGAGAGGCGCGCCACCGGTCTTCTCGATCGGGTCCAGGTGGTCGTGATTTCGGATTATGCGAAGGGGTGTATCAGCGAACGCCTGCTCCGGGCCGTCCTCCCCGAAGCGGCGAGGCGGCGGCTCCCTGTCGTCATCGATCCCAAGGTGCCCCTCTTCAGGCACTACCGACCGGCCACGATCGTGACACCCAACACCCGCGAGGCGACGGAGGCCGCCGGGTTGCCGGTCCGGACCGAGGAAGATTTGATCGTGGCGGGGAGAAAGTTGCTCGAAATGCTGGCCTGTCCCCACCTCCTGATCACGCGCGGTGAGCGTGGGATGTTGCTGCTGGATGGGGAGGGCGGTGCGCTCTCGATCCCGACGACCGCGCGCGAAGTGTTCGACGTCACCGGGGCCGGAGATACGGTCGCCGCGACGCTGGCTCTCGCTCTCGCCGCGGGAGCGGCGGTGACCGAGGCGTCGATGCTGGCCAATCAGGCTGCGGGCCTGGTGGTCGGGAAGGTCGGCACGGCGGCACCGGCGGCGGAAGAACTGGTCCAGCGAACCGCCGGAATGGTGGATCGGTTACCCTGACTCCGAGGTCCTCTGCACGATCCCGAGAGTGACCAGCCCCCAGAGCAGCCGGCAGATCTCGAAGTCATTCATGTCGGACGTCCTGCAGAGATCACGCACCGTGGTGGGGCGATCGCAGTGTGAGAGCAGGGTCCACTCCGGCAGATCCAGTTTCATCTCCTTCACCTGCCGCTCGATCCCGTCACACGTCTGATAACGGGTCTCCATCCCTCCGACCGCCTCCCAGATCCTCTCCCAGCTCTGGATTCGCTTGACCCCCTCGAGGACGATTTCGCTGGCGCTCAGTTTGAGTGTGATCACCTCATCGCTGGGAAGGGCTCCCGGTGCGTAGCGGTACCGTCCCCGGGTCCAGAGGAACAGATTGCAGATGATGTTCCGTGCCTGGTTCATCACCGCCTCGACGAGATCGTGGGGCTGAATGGCTCCCCCCTCGACGAGCAGCGTGCCGAGGCGTTTTTTCTGATGCATCGATTCGTCGATGGCGGTCAGCAGGTCTTCCAGCGACACCTGTCCCTGCTTGAGGAAGAAGTTCCCCAGGCGATCGTCCCGGTCGCTGGATGTGGCGAATATCGGCCGCCCGGACTGGATGTAGACCGATTTTTCGACGGT
>JAZGDH010000078.1:0-3558 GCA_036477555.1 Acidobacteriota bacterium | reverse complement strand
CGAGGTGCCGCGCCACACCGAGCCGACCGAGTGACCATCCCCCTCCCGGAGGCTCCATTCGTCGATTGCGGCGGCGCCGCGGACCCTGCCGTGGCGCGAGACGAAATAGGGGAGATCGCTCACCCGGCCCCAGGCGCGCTCGGCCGGCAGGTGAACCAGGATAGAGCGGTGGAGGTGCAGACGGGACAGCGAGCGGAATATCCCGCCGGCGGCAGCGCTCATTAATATGATGGCGAGGAGCCCGATCAGAATGGCCACGACCGCGCTGTTTAATTCCACGATTCACTCTCCACCCACCCGGCCGCCGAATGGTGTGCGTTCGAGCCGGCCATGGGAGTAAACTGTGGTGCATCGAGCGGCGAGAACCAGGCTGCAAGCTTGCAGACAATAGCAGCCGGTCAGCATGATTTCAAGAGTCTATAATTACCATCCGGTCTCTCCCTGATGCAGGATGGGATCTTACCCTTAGGGGAGAAGCCGCGGACTGCATCGCATTCCCGTTTGGGAATGACCGGCGAGGATATGGCGACTTCCGCAATGCCACTGGCCAGGACGCTCCACGATCTGACGCGGGACGGCGAGCTGCAGAGCCCCGAGCGGGACGGAGCGGTGCGCTGCTTCGCGTGCGGCCACCGCTGTTTCATCCCCAGGGATCGCCCCGGCATCTGCAAGGTCCGCTTCAACGAGGGGGGGCGCCTGCGGGTCCCGTGGGGCTACGTCGGCGCGCTGCAGTGCGATCCGGTGGAGAAGAAGCCGTTCTTCCACGCCCTGCCCGGAGTCAACGCTCTTTCGTTCGGAATGCTCGGCTGTGATCTTCACTGCGGCTACTGTCAGAACTGGATTACGTCACAGACCCTTCGTGATCCTCGCGCCACAGCGCTTCCCGAAAAGACTCAACCGGAGGCGCTGGTCGACATGGCGCTCCGCCAGGGGGCGCGCATCCTGGCCTCCACGTACAATGAGCCGCTGATCACTTCGGAGTGGGCGGTCGCCATTTTCCGGGAGGCGCGCCGGCGCGATCTGCTCTGTGCATATATCAGCAACGGCAACGGAACCGAAGAGGTGCTCGACTACCTCCGTCCCTGGGTCGCACTGTACAAGGTCGATCTGAAGTCTTTCCGTGACAGGACCTATCGGACCCTCGGCGGGACGCTGCAGAACGTGCTCGACACGATCGTGGCGCTCAAGAAAAAGGGGTTCTGGATCGAGATCGTCACGTTACTCGTGCCCGGCCTCAACGATTCCATCGAAGAGATCACCGACGTGGCGCGCTTCCTGCGCGGAGTCTCCCCGGACATTCCGTGGCACGTCACCGCTTTTCACAACGATTACAAGATGACGGAGCCGGGCTCCACACCCGCCGCGACACTCCTGCGCGCCGCGGAGATCGGCCGGTCTGAAGGATTGCGATACGTGTACGCCGGGAACATTCCGGGCCGCGTCGGGGAGTGGGAGAATACCCGGTGCCCAGGCTGTGGCGCCATTCTCGTGGAGCGGGTCGGCTACCGGGTCCGCGACTACCGGATCACCGACGCGGGCACGTGCCCGGACTGTCACCTGGCCATTCCGGGTTACTGGCACGGGGGCGTCCGGCACCCTCAGGCCGATCCGGACGGACCCTCCGTGTCTCCCCGGTCCGGCGATCGACCCCCAGGCTGATCCGGGACGGCCGCCCTTCGCCGGGCGATGGCCTGATTGAGACTCTCAACGAAGCGATCCGGCTCGTCCGGACTGATGGCGAAATTTCGCAGCAGACCCGATCGACGCCGGATGATCACGACATTCCAGAATTTCGGACCGACCCAGCTCTCGCGCAGGAACGCGCCGCGCCGGTGCACCTCCTCGATATTCTCCAGATCGATGCACCGCACCCTGCGGGCCAGAACGAGCACTTCGACCGCGGCGGCGGTGATGCGATAGCGAACCGTAGCGAGAATCGTGGCGACGGCGAAGGGGATCGGAATGACGAGCAGGATGGAGAGAAGATGCGGCGTTGTCACGGGATCCCCCTGCCGGCAACGCCGCGCCGAAGATCACGACCGATGGCTCAGGTCACCAGGTTGTACAGGGTGTCACGCTGGTGGGGAACGTACCCGGCGTCCCGGATGAGGCGTTCAATCTCGGTGCGCGTCGTACACTCGTAGGCCCCGGCTGCGCGCACGACGTTCTCCTCGATCATCGTGCTGCCCATATCGTTCGCACCGAACTTCAGGGCGACCTGGCCGATCTCCTTGCCCTGAGTGACCCAGGACGACTGGATGTTCGGTACATTGTCGAGAAAGATTCTCGACAGCGCCTGCGTCCTCAAATACTCCGCGCTGCTGACCTCGCGCCCGCCGAGCGCCGTGTTTTCAGTCTTGTAGGTCCACGAGATGAACGCCGTGAATCCGCGCGCGCCTCGGGCGAGACTTTGATCCTGGAGTGACCGTATCCGATCCATGTGGGTGACGCGATCGGCGTAGCTTTCCACGTGGCCGAACATCATGGTGGCGGTCGTGGGGAGCCCGATGCGGTGCGCCGTCTCCATCACCTCGAGCCATTCGGTCGACATGATTTTCAGAGGCGAGATGCGCCGCCGCACCTCGTCGGTGAGGATCTCACCGCCGCCACCGGGGATGCTGTTGAGCCCGGCCGATTTCAGGCGGCGCAGGACCTGCTCGATCGGCAGGCGGGAGACCTTCGCGATGTGATCGATCTCCGGAGGTGAAAAGGCGTGAATGTGCAGAGAGGGGAACCGTTCCCGAAAGGATCGCAGCAGATCCTCGTACCAGTCGATCGGGAGATCGGGGTGATGACCGCCCTGCATCAGGATACCGGTCCCGCCGAGAGAGAGCGTCTCCTCGATCTTGGCGAACAGCGAGTCCTTCGAGTGCAGGTATTCCTCGGGATGTCCCGGATCGCGATAGAAGGCGCAGAACGAACAGCGGACGACGCAGACGTTGGTGTAGTTGATGTTGCGATCGACGATGTAGGTGACGATCGGCTCCGGATGGATTCGGCGACGCACCAGGTCGGCCGCGATGGCCAGGTCGATCAGGGACGCCTCGCGCATCAGGAGGAGCGCCTCCGGAGCTTCGATGCGGCCGCCTGCGACCGCGCGATCCAGGATATCGATCGCCGCGGACGGGGTGTGGCGTGGCGTGCGCAGATCGGAATCCTCGACGCCGTCCCAGGCCGCAACGGCGCCCGCTGCGACCGTCCCCTGCCCTTCCGGGTCCTGTACCGTACGTTCGTTCATCGTAGTCTCCCGGTGGCACGCACCGGGTCCTTCTCGGCCGCCTCGCGGAAACGGATCGCGCGATGTCGGGGCGCGAGCCCCAGTTCCCGCACCTGCCGGAAGAAAAGATCGAGCGCACGGACTTCATCCGTAGCGAGATGGTAGTGGATGTTGACTCTGAGATACTCCTCGATCGTCGCGGGGGAAAGATGCAGCCGCTCGGCCGCGCCGCGCGCGATCGCCGGGAGATTGGCGAGCCCCATGCTGCGTGATTCCATGAAGGGCCGCAGTCCGTCCGGAAGGCGCAGATCGGAACGAACCGCCCACACGGCAAAGACGAA
>JAZGDH010000077.1:0-4749 GCA_036477555.1 Acidobacteriota bacterium | reverse complement strand
GGGACCGCGATGGCGGCGATGATGCCGATGATCGCCACGACGATCAGCAGCTCGATCAGCGTGAAGCCGGAGCCGCTTCGTCCGCGATGACCGCTTCGAAACATCGACATGATCCGCCTCACTTCCTCGCAGCTGCATCATCAGAAAGCAACCGCCATGCCAGACCGATATGGCGTCGTCCGGACACGCAACCCCTAACCGGACACGCAACCCCTAAGAAGATAGTGTTTGAATCAGCTCGGGCAAGCGGAAGAGGCGACCGGGCGGGGTTTTTTTCCGACAGGAAATGCCGGAGGCGCCGAAAAATGTCACCCTGGCCCCGGGGGCGGGCCGGCGGCGCCCCAATCCGGGCGAGGAGGCACCCCATGACCAAATTCTCGCCCGCAAGGCGCGCGGTTGCGGCTATCATACGCGCCGTACCCTGATCGAAGTGTGATCGGGGCCCCGTGCCGACGTAGCTCAGTGGTAGAGCAACTGATTCGTAATCAGTAGGTCGCCGGTTCGACCCCGGCCGTCGGCTCCATTTCTTCGATCCTGCGCCGCGGCGCCCCGATCGCGGCCCCGCACAATACCTGGACAGGCCCTGGGGACCGTGCATGCTTACCGACACACCGTTCCTCGAATCGTTGAAGGCCGGGCCGCTCGTCAGCGACGGCGCCATGGGCTCGCAGCTTTACGAGCGCGGCTATTTCATCACGCGCTCGTTCGACGAAGCGAACCTGTCGCGCCCCGATCTCGTTTTACAAATCCATCGCGAGTACGTCGAGGCCGGCGCGCATGTCATCGAATCGAACACCTTCGGCGCCAATCGTGAGCTGCTCTCTCGTTACGGCGCGCAGGATCGGGTTCGCGACATCAACATGGCCGGCGTGAGGCTGGCGCGCGAGGCCGCGGGGCGGGAGGGGTACGTCGCGGGGTCGGTCGGTCCGACCGGCCGGATGTACGCGACCCTGACCGACGCACGGCGCGAGGCGCTGGAGTCGGTCTTCAAGGAGCAGATCGACGCGTTGCTGACGGCCGGGGTCGACCTGCTCGTTCTGGAGACGTTCTTCGACGCCGCCGAGATCGAGGCAGCCCTCAAGGCGGCGCGCAGTTCGTTCAGCGGCCCGATCGTCGCGCAGATGTCGTTCAGCGAAGAGCGTAAGGAGATCGAGGGGTTGCCGCCGGCGCTCGTCGTCGACTTCCTGCGGGACCGGGGGGCCGACGTGGCCGGAGTGAACTGCGCCGAAGGGCCGGCTTTCGTCTTCGAGATCGCGCGCCAAATGACCGGTCGCGGACTTCCGATCAGCGCGCAGCCGAATGCGGGCCTGCCGCGCCGGCTCGACGAGCGCACGATCTACATGTCGACACCGGAATACTTCGGCGTCTACGCACGCCGGCTGTATCAGAGCGGTGTCGCGCTCGTCGGGGGATGCTGTGGCACCAATGCGGCGCACGTCTCGAGAATAGCCGGCGCCGCCGCCATGATGGGCGCGGGACAGGTGGCCGGCACCCCGGTCTCTTCCCCCGCGGTCACCTCTCCCGTGCGCCGCCTCCCGCCGATCCCGGTGGCGCACAAGTCGCCGCTCGGCGAGAAGATCGACCGGGTCGTCAGGGAACGGTTCGATCCGAAGGGACCGCGCCGCCCGGCGCAGGGACCCGACTCCTTCGTGGTGAGCGTCGAGGTGAATCCCGATCCCGGGCTCGGGGTTGAAAGGCCGCTTCGAGCAGCGGCGATGCTGAAGCGCGCCGGCATCGACATCGTCAACATCGCCGATGGCCCGCGCGCGGCGGTCCGGATGAGCAACATGGCGCTCGCGATGAAGATGCGTGAGGGGATCGGCATGGATGCCCTTCTGCACGTCTGCTGCCGGGATCGCAACCTGCTCGGTCTGCACTCGGATCTTCTCGGCGCCTGGGTTCTCGGGATCCGCAACCTGGTGGTGATCACCGGTGACCCGCCGAAGATGGGCGACTACCCGGCGGCCACCGCCGTCTTCGATCTGGACTCTATCGGGCTGCTGCGCCTGATCGATTCCCTCAATCACGGTGTCGACCCGGCCGGCAAGTCGATCGAGGATCGCACCGCGTTCCTGCTGGCCTGCGGCGCCGAGCCGGCTGCGCACGACTATGACCGGGAGCTCCGCCGGCTCGAGGAGAAGAAACGCGCCGGAGCGGAGCTGATCATGACGCAGCCGGTCTACGATCCGGACGTCCTGCGGCGCTTCCTGAACGACGCCCGATCACTCGACCTGCCGATCCTCGTCGGTCTCTGCCCGCTCGCCTCGTCCCGCAACGCCGAGTTCCTCCACAACGAAGTGCCGGGCATGCAGATACCGGAACCGATCCGCAGGCGGATGGCGGCGGCCGGTACACCCGATGAGGAGCGTGGGCGGGGCGTCGAGGTGGCGCGCGAGATGCTCCTCCAGGTGAAGGATGACGTCGTCGGCGCCTACCTGATGCCCCAGTTCGGCCGCTTCCGCACTGCCGTCGAGGTGCTTCAGGTCATCGGCTACGAATTCGCCCCCGAGGATCGGTCCGGGGGCTGACCCCGGCCGCCCATGCGACCCTCCGGTCACCGGCTCGGGGAGGCCGGGGCGAAGCTGGCAGGCATCGGGCGGCGGCGATACATTCCCTCCATGTCGGGCACCTTCGAGGATGGTCGGACCGCCCCGGCGGAGGGGCTGGCCGCGGACCTGTCAAACGCGCCATTCCCCTATCTGGAGGGGGCGCTCGCCAACCCTGCCTTCCATCCCGAGCTGATCCTCTTCGTGCTCAAGAACGTCCACGTTACACCGGGTCTCCTCAAGAGGATCGCCTCGAGCCGGGAGTGGTTGAAGACCTATGAGGTGCGCTCCGCGATCGTGCTGCATCCGAAAACTCCGCGCGTGATCGCCATGAACCTTGTGTCGCACCTGTGGTGGCGCGATCTGGTGCGCGTCGTCGACAGGCCCGCGCTGGCGCCGCCGATGAAACGCGCCGCCGAGCGGATCCTCGCGATCCGTGTTCAGGAGATGGCGACCGGTGAACGGATCACACTGGCCCGCATCGCGAGCCGCGGCATCTTTCACGTGCTGCGCGTCGATCCGAATCCGATGGTCATCCGCGCCCTGCTGCAGAACCCGAAGCTGCTCGAGGAGGACGCAGTCGCAATCGCGGCCGGCCGCCGGACACAATCGGACATCCTGCAGGTGATTGCGGACGATCCCCGGTGGTCGCCTCGACCCGCGGTCCGTAAGGCGCTGGCCCGCCATCCGGCGACCCCCTCCCAGGTGGCGCTGCGGATGATTCGCCATCTCACCCGGCGTGATCTGCGTGAGGTGTCGGCGAGTCCCCTTGTTCCGGGGCTCGTGCGGGTCGCCATCGGCCGGATCCTCCAGGAAAATGGTTCCGGGGACGGCCGGAGGGGAAAGGACGGGAAGCGTCGCGGGAAGCGCCGTCGAGCTAGCTCAACTTGCTGACTCTAAATAACTTGCGCTTGTTTGACAAACCCCGACCTCATCCTTATTATTCCCTGCAGGCCAAATCCGTGCGGCGCAAGGGGTTGCACGATATCCGGCGTGGGAACGATGGCGAGCTTCGGCGAAACCCTGAAGCGCGAACGGGAATTGCGCGAAATGACCCTGCGCGAAATCTCGGACGCGACGAAGATCAATATCCGCTATCTCGAGGCCCTCGAGCAGAACAGTTTTGAAATCCTGCCGGGCGGCCTGTTCAACAAGGGGTTTATCCGTGCCTACGCCACTTACGTGGGACTCGACTGCGAGGAGATGGTCCACGCCTACCTCGACGAGATCGCTCTGCACGATGCCGGTCCCGTCGACGAGACCGACCCGACCCACTCAGGCGTCCACCGGCCCGCGGTGGCCCCCCGGCGACGCCTCGTGCAGGAACCGGAGACTCCGCCTCTCGTCCACGGCGCCCAGGGGCATCGGGAGCATGGCGGCGCTTCACCATCGCTCCAGCAGACCGATCCCCATGCAATGGACGGAGCCGATCCATCCGCCGGAGACGATAGCCGATCCGGGCTGGACAGGCCGACCCGGGTCCTCGCATCGGTGTTCGGGTTGATAGCGGGAATCAGTCTTCTCTTTGTTGCGCTGAGCTTCTTCATGCCGCGCGACTCTTTCCGGCCCGCCAGAGCGGAACTCGAGTCGATCACCGCCAGCCCTCAGCCTCTCGAGAGCACCGACGGGACGAAGATCCCCGCCGGACCGCTGGCGGAGGAAAGGGATCGTGAGACCGGCGAGACGACTGCCCGGGTCGCTGCCCTCGCCGGCGCCGTCCAGACCGTGGACCATAGCGCCGCTACCGACGCCCCGGAAGGAGGCGGAGTGCAGGACCGGGAAGGTCCGTCCCTTCCCTCCGACCGACCTGCCGAGACGGCGGGGGATGCGCCGCCGGCTGAACCGTTGCCGCTGGCGACACCGGCCGCGGCGCTGGTCGTGGAATCCGAGGCGATGAGCGTCCGTCTCAAGACGCGCGGTCGTACCTGGGTGCAGCTGTTTTGTGATGGAGACGAGGCGATCAACTGGGTCATGAGATCCGGCGATCAGGAGGAGATGGATTGCCGCGAGTCGATCCGGGTGAGCGCCACCGATGCGTCCGCCATCCGGCTGTCGGTCAACGGCGCGAAATGCATGCCTCTCGGAGAATCCGGGCAGCGCGTCTACGGGTACACCTTGCGCATCGACGATTATCATCTCGCCTGCGGCCGCCGCCGTCGAGGAGCCAATGGTCGCTGAACCCAGCATCGCAGCGGCGTCACCG
>JAZGDH010000076.1:0-2005 GCA_036477555.1 Acidobacteriota bacterium | reverse complement strand
TCGGCGCAGGAAAACCCATCCGTATTTGACTTCGGGGCTCCCCGGCCCGATCTTCTGCCCGGTATCGAGTAACCTACTGCGCGGTCGGCAGTTCGAGACCGGCATGAAGATCAGGGGTCGAGATGGGAATCGGCGCGGCGATCAGCTTTCTGGCGGAGGATCTCACCCCCTATTTTCTGATTTTCGCTCTGTTCCTGCTCATAGACGCTCTCAAGGTCTTCATCGAGATCTGGAACCGCCCGGTCAGCCGATCGTTCGCGGCCGACGACCTGAGCAAGGTCACCGCACTCATCCCGACACGCAACGGCGCCAACGTGCTGCGGCAGACGATCGCCGATCTGATCCGCGCCGGGCTCGATCCTGATCGGATCCTCGTCATCGACGACGGATCGACCGACGGCACGGCGCAACTGCTGAAGGATCTCAAGGTCCGCTTCTATTCCGTCCCCAACATGGGGAAGGTGTCGGCCGTCAACTTCGGGGTTCACCGGGTCCACACCCCGTACGTCCTCCTGCTCGACGACGATACCCGTCTGGGGGATGCGCGCATCCCGACCTCCCTGCTCGACAGGTTTGATGCGGCCGCCTTCAACGTCGTTCCGGATCGCCGCGATCGGTACGGACCGCAGGGCTCGAGGCTGATCGCCTGCCTGCAGCGGTACGAGTACAGCAAGTCGATGGAGATCGGGCGCCGCTTCCAGGACGGCTCGGCCAGCATCAGCTGCATCTCCGGCGCCATCGGCCTGTTCAAGAAGCAGCGGCTGCAGGACTTCCACCACAAGCACAGCGGCGCCTTCCAGGGCGAGGACCTGCAGCGCACGATCATCGAGCTGATGCACGGCGGGTCGATCGTCTTCGTGGACGAGACGGTCTGGACGGTCGTGCCCGATCGCGTGCTCGGGCTGCTGCGGCAGCGGCTGGCAACCTGGTATCCCGCCCACTATCACATGTTCCCGTCGTACTTCAGGCTGCTGTTCAAGCGCGGCATCGCGTGGCGGCTGCGGTACGAGATGGCGTACAACATCTTCGTTGTCCTCAGCGAACCGTTCCGCTTCCTGTCGCTGGCGCTGATCATCTGGAACCGCCGCTGGGACGAGCTGCTGCTGATCTACCTGCTCTACCTTATTCTCGAAAGCTATCCGTTCTACATCATCCAGAAGAAGCTCGACAGCGGTTACAGGTATCTCGTCTACTTCCTCTACCCGGTATTCGGTCTGTCCAACGCCGCCCTGCGCCTGTGCGCCCTGTTCGTCTGGGCCTACAAGCGGTTCGTCACGGGAGAGATGCGACGCAAGACCGAGAAGGATCGTCGATGGAACCTGCCGCCCACGAAATGAAGCGGCTCGCCCGAGCGCTTCATGCCGCGCGCGTGGCGATCTGTCTGGCCGCGGCGCTGGGCGTCGCCCTCGGGTCGGTGCGGGCCGCGGAGGTGGCACAGCCGGCCCGCGACGAGCGCGAGGAGGACCGCCGCGAGGACGCGAAGCGGACCTGGCCTCCCGGAAAACGCGGCAAGGTGATCGCCGCATGGGATCACATCGAGGATTCGAACGACAACGAGTTCGAGGATTTCTGGGCATTCGTGTCGTACAAGCAGGCCCACTTCCAGGTCTGGTCGGGTGAGTACACCGACGGGTTCCAGTTCGGTGGTTACCTGAAGGACGATCGAAGGTCGACCTACGGCGCCTTCTACCGCTTCCGCGACGACTTCGATCACGTCCTGCAGTTCGACGTCGAGCAGGTCGTTCCGCGCGGATTCGTGGTGGCGACGATGCTGCGGGGAATCCGGATCATTCCCGACAATACCGGGGAGGATCGGTATCAGCTGCAGTTCGGAGCCGGGTTCGACTGGTACTGGGCCGACTACAACTTCCTGACCTTCCGCGCGATCAGCGACCCGCGCGAGGGGGGACGCTGGTCGTTCATCACCGGCCACCGCTTCCAGCGAACCGAGGAGTTCTACATCCAGCCGGCCTTCATCATCCGGACCGATCGCTCGACCGGCTGG
>JAZGDH010000075.1:0-3820 GCA_036477555.1 Acidobacteriota bacterium | reverse complement strand
TCCTAGAGCCGGCCCTCGTAACGGTGCCACGCGGTTTCGAGAGCGGGGAGTTCTCCGAAGATCTCCTCGAACGTCGATCGGCCGCCCTCTCCCACCGCTTCCCGCCTGGAGTATTCGAGGAACAGAGTCCGGTATCGCCCCTCATCGGCGTGATTGAGGAAGTGGACGAGCGTCCACGATGCACCGTACGCGCGCGCTGAGCGACCGCCCGTCCAGAGCGGGTCGCGCGGCCCGGCGTCCAGCAGCGCGCGCAACGGGACCGGCCCCTCTTCCCCGATGCGCTGCAGGTGCCGCCGCAACTGCTCGCGCGGGTCGAACTGCACCAGGATCGGACCCGCCTCGATCGTTCCGGTCTTTCGAATGACGCCCGGCTGAATTCTCAGGCGGTTGTCGATGTACGAGAAGCTGTAGTAGGTCGCCAGCCCCTCCTCGAACCACGGCGTCGCGCGCGCGCCCGGCGCGTAGACCCTCTCGAAGTTGAGCATGTGGATCGCCTCGTGCATGATGATCGGGACCGGCAGGTGTCCGCCCTTCTCCTCGCAGGGGATCGAGAGGATGCGGGAGGAGGGAATGTACTCGCCGGCCCGACTCCAGATCGGACCATCCCCCGGGACGGATGGATCCCCCCCGACGCCGGCCGCGACACCGCCGACATTTGCGCCCGCCTGCCAGAGTCTCCGCACGCGATCATGATCGGCCGTGCGCGCGAAGGCATAGACGAGGATCGTCTCGCGGAACGGGCGGAGTGGTGTGACCGGGCTCCAGAACCGTTCGTGAACGCCGATCGCCGCCTCGACGATCTGATCGAGACGCCGGATCTCGTCCGGGTCGAGGGCGTCCGTATGCACGCTCAACCGGCCGAGATCGACCCGCTTCTGCCGGATCCCCATCAGGCGCGCCGCCTCGTTGATGAACACAGCGCGGCGGCTTTCGCTCAAGTAGCGCGCGATGTCGTCCTCGATCACCCGGCTGAGCGCGTCGCGCGGCGGCGGATGAACCTCATGCACGACCCGGTAGGAAACCTCGTCCCCCCGCACGCTGCTGATGGCGTAGTACACCTCCCCCTTCTTGCGAGCGAGGTAATAGAGATCCTCGGACTCCACCGGGCCGACGAGACTCCCAACCGGCTCGGCGTGCAGCCGTCGGCGGAGCGCGAGCGGGAGATCGGTGGCGGGTACGACTCCCCAGTCTCCGGGAGGGAACGAATCGGCCGCCGCCCCGTCGTGCATCGCGGCAACCGTATCGGCGAAAGCCTCGCCGCCCCGCACCCGATTCAGCACCTCCTCGAGTCGTTCGCGATCGGCACTCACGATCCCTTCCAGCCGGTACAGCGCCCGGTGCACCCAGTGGGCCGATTCCGGTGGGAGTCCCTGAAAGCTGAGCGGGACGGCGACGAACGATCGGACCGGTGTGTCACCGAGCCTTGCGGGGCGAAAACGCCAGGTCAGAACGGAATCGATGGCGGCGCGGCGCAGGCCAAGGTCCGGCTCGGGACCGCGCAGCGGGCGGGCGCGCAGCGGCGTGCCGTCGGGCGATACATCGACCAGGATCTCGACACGCACCGGCCCGATGAGACGGGATCGGCCCGCCGCTTCAGTTCGAATGAGCGGGTTCGCCTCGATCACACCCGAGGGGACGACCAGGCGCATAGCCGTCGCTACGCCGACGACCGGCGCGTTGCCGGGTGGGGGGGGAATCCCCCTGCCGTCCGGCGCCTTCCCCACATCCGTCGAAGGCATGTCGATCGCCTCCAGCTCACGCGCGATGGCGTCCGGGGGCGCCTCGAACCCTCCCGCCACCTGCCAGACATCCCCTCTCTGGCGGATCTTTAGGATAGCTTCCAACGCGAGGGGATCCGGACAACCGGTGCGGTAAGCCAGACGAACGCCGTCATCCCAGTGCTCGACCGACCGCAGATCCGACAACGGACCACAAGAGTCCTCGGCCGGGTGAATCCAGGTAAGAAACTCCTGGAGCCGCCCGGTCGTCGATACCTGGGGGGCTCCCTCGTTGCCCGCCTGACCGGCCGGCGGTACGAGGGCGGCGGCTGCGAGGAACGACAGCCCCGCGAGAACCGGCCCCAGGAGCCTGACCGGGTATTGGGCCCCTAGCCGCATGGAAATGTCTCTCCCGCGCCCTGTTCCGTACTGGTAGACGGGCTTTGCGATCGCGCGAGCATTATATTCCCCCTCCCCATGAGACGTTGGATTCTGCCGGTCGCACTCCTGCTCGTCCTCTCTGCTCAGGGTTCCTCCGCCACCCCGCAGGACGAATCGGCTGAACAGGCGGTTCCCCGCGACGTGTTGGACGCCATGCAGAGCGTCGTCGGCGTCGAGGTCCGCGAGCTCGCACGGATCCCGGTCTTCCGTGGCGGCCGGTTTCGACGCGAACTGATCGAGGGGCTCGGCGCCGGATCGGGTGTGGTCATCTCCGCAGACGGTCTCATCCTTACCAACGCGCATGTCGTCACCGGCGACACCCAGATCAGTGTGCGCCTCTATTCGGGGCGGGAGGTTGCGGCGCGCGTCGTGTCCCTCGACCAGGCCTCCGATCTGGCCCTCATTCGGGTAAGTGGGGAGACGCTGCGGCCCCTCATCCCGGCCACTACGATCCCATCTCCTGGAAGCCCCGTGTTCGTGATAGGGAACCGGGGGGATCAAGGTCTCAAGGTCGGCTGGGCGAAGATCGGATCGCACCACCACGTGCGGGTGGGGGCTCGTCCGCTGGAGTTCTGGTCGGAGATCGAAGCATTCGTCGGCCCCGGCGACTCGGGTGGCGCGGTGGTCGACACGCGCGGACGCCTGGTCGGTATCCCGAGCCTGCAGATCCTCTACGCCTCGGCCGAACGGAAGCAGTCGCTGACGGGCGGGCTGTTCATTCCGATTGATCATGCGCTTCGTTCCCTGCGCAGAATGCGTGGGGGGTCACTCGCGATCTGGCCCTGGATCGGCCTCGTTCTCGACGATCCTCTGATCGCCGCCAGCGAGGGGCGGTTTTTCCGCAAGGGGTCAGGACCACGTATCCGCAGTATCGTCTCCGGCGGGCCGGCGGACGGCGCCGGGCTGCATCGCGGGGATCGGATCGTCACCATCGCGGGCCGGGCGACCCCTGACAATTTCGCGGCGCTCGGGGCCGTCCTCGAGCTCGTCCCGGATCGCCCTGTCGAGGTGGAGGTGGAGCACGACGGGACGACCCGGATCGTCACCCTGATCGCCGGAAGGCGCCCGCCCGATCCGCGGCCTGACCCGCTCGACGACTTCACACTGCATACCGGACTCCGTCTGACGTCGCGGCCGCGGGGAGAGGACGGCGCCGTCCTGTCATTCGCCGGGATGACGTCGGAAGCGCGCGGCGCAATGCCGGGGTTCGAGGCCGACCTGTTCGCGCGCGGCGTGGTCCTCGACGCGATTCTTCCGGGACAGGACGCCCTGGCCGGTCGTTCAGGTCGGGTGTCCATACGATCGCTCGACGAGCTGGCTGCCCTGATGCAGCGTTGCTTTGTGAAGGAGCAGTTCGTCGCGCTGGCCCATTGGTCAAATCGGGCAGGCAGCTCCCTCGTTCGGGCCCACGTTCATCGCAAGATCTATCCCCTCATCCTTTAGCCAATCCACGCATCGTCGCAAGAACTCCCCTCATGCCGCTCGCGCGCGCTGCAAATTGACCGTAGAGCACGCCACAGCATAGAATTCCCGCGCATTCATGCGGGAGGGGTGCCGAAATCTGACATGACGAATCCACCCAAGAAGGCCGGCCGGCTGCGGCAGATGCGTGTCGTGCCGGTCCGTCCGCGCGGGACACCGCGCGACCCGCCCCCGCCCCT
>JAZGDH010000074.1:0-3058 GCA_036477555.1 Acidobacteriota bacterium | reverse complement strand
TCGACCGCGAACCCGTACAGCCTCTCGAAATAGTCCGAGGCGTAGAACTCACGATCCTCCCAGTCGACCCCCAGCCACTGCAGATCCTTCTTGATCGCGTCGACGTACTCCTGCTCCTCCTTCTCGGTGTTGGTGTCGTCGTAGCGCAGGTTGAACCGGCCGCCGGACTCCTGCGCGATCAAATGGTTGAGCAGGGACGACTTGGCGTGCCCGATGTGCAGGTAGGCGTTCGGTTCCGGCGGGAACCGTGTGTGCACACGGCCGTCGAACCGGCCGGACCGATTGTGCTCGATGACGATCTTGCGTACGAAATCGACGGGGGTTGTCGCCTGCTCCGGCGTCTTCCCCGTGGCGTCTCCCACGATCAATTCCCCTGCGTGTCGTTCATTTTCAGCCGCCCGCGATTATCGTCATCGCGCAGACGATCGAGCGTCCTCTGTCGCCCCAGCAGCTCCAGGGTGACGTCGATCGGCGGGGAGGCCGGTCCGCCGGTCGTCAGGATGCGCACCGGCTGGGCAATGTCTCCCATCTTCCCACCGGCCAGCTCCTCGGCCAGCTTCTTGATCGCCGTCTCGAGCCTGCCGCGCTTCCACTCCGACTGCGCGATTCCCTCCAGCTTCGCGATCGTCGCGTCGAGCCGGGACCAGACGGCATCGTTGGCGAACGCCTTGCGGACCATCTTGTAGCCGACGTTGACCTCCACACGGTCGAGGAAGAAGAAGCGGCTCTTCTCGATCAGCTCCTTCAGCGTCCGCGCGCGCTGGGCAGCCTCGCGGATCAGAACTCCATATTGAGCGTCGTCGAATTGATCGGGGTCGAGCCCCTCGTCCCGGACATCCTGCTTGAGGTGCGCGATCAGACTCCCCTCATCGTGATTCAGCCGATCGACGATGTAGTCGTAGTTCATCGCGCCGAGCTTGACGGTGTCGAACTGCGCCGGCGCCTTCCCGACGCGCCCCAGATCGAACTCCGCGATCAGCTCATCCCGTGACAGCTTCTCCCGGAAGATCATCTCACCGTCGTCGCCGGCATGCGGCTCGGGGGACCAGCCGAGAAGCGCCATGAAATTGAACAGCGCCTCCGGGAGATAGCCACACTCGCGAAATTCATCCAGGTAGATGAGCGATTCGGGATCCCCCTCGCGTTTCGAAAGCTTCTTTCCCTGCTTGTCGACGATCAGCGGCATGTGCCCGAAACGCGGCGCCTCGACACCGAGCGCCCGATAAATCAGGAGTTGCCGGAAGGTGTTCGTGGCGTGATCGGCGCCGCGCAGGACGTGGGTCACCCGCATGTCGGCGTCATCGACAGCATTCGCGAAGATGAAGACCGGCACCCCATTCGATCGGACGAGGACGAAGTCCTGCATCTGCCTGGCCGGCTGCGACTGCTTCCCGAGAATCAGGTCGTCGTAGCGCAGATCCTCCGGCTCGGTCTTGAGCCAGATCGCCTCTCCGGCCGCGCGCCCACCCGCATCGCTCGCGCCGGCGGATCCAGCGCCCGAGCCCCCGCTCGACCTGCCGCTCGACTTGCCGCCCGGACCGCCGCCGAGCAGCCCCGTCGGACGATCGGACCGGTAGGCGATCCCTTTCTTCAGCCACTCCTCGACGATCTCCATGTGACGGTCGCGGTGTTGCGACTGCCGGTAGAACCGATCGTCACCTTCCTCGTCCCAGTCGATCTCCATCCAGCGGAGCGCCTCGAAGAGCCGTTCCTCGGCCTCCGGGGTCGAGCGTTCCCTGTCGGTGTCCTCGATGCGCAGCAGCAGTTTGCCTTTGTTGTGGCGGGCGAACAGGTGGTTGAACACGGCGGTACGCAGGTTCCCGACATGGATGCGCCCGGTCGGACTGGGCGCGAACCGGACACGGACCGCTGCGTGCATCATTGCCTTCGCCACCTGTTATCGAACCTTGACCGATTATCGAACCTTGAGGACCCAGTTGCTGTGCCGCTTGAACCGGGTCACCTTACCGTCCTCCGCGACGTCGAACTCGAACGCCTCGCCGAGCGACTCGTCGTCTTTCCGGATCCGGCGGAAGGTGTGTTCCCCCGTCTTCTTCAACTTCGTCAGCGCATTCTTCGGATCGCGGCTCCTGAGCCCGAGCGCCGCAAGGCCATCCTCCCAGCGGATGATGGCGGTCTGGCCCCAGATCGAATCGTAAACCCCGACGTAACGGTCGAGGCTCCTGTCGCGCTTCGGCGCGCCCTTCGGATCGTCGAGCGCCTTCTTGATTGCCGGCGCGACGAGGTCGAACGCCTTCTCGGAATAGAAGCTGACCTCCGATCCGATCGCGTTGGTCAGCACGATGGCGGCGATTCTCGTCTTCGGCTCCAGCCGGAAGTGGGTGTAGTACCCCGGACACCCGCCGCCGTGACTGACGAAGGTGCGCTCCCCCACGCGCGACACCGCGAACCCGAGACCCCAGGTCGTCTCCCAGTCGGGATCGACCCATTGGACGCGATGCATCTCCCTCAGGGTCGAGGCGCGCAGCACCTCCTCTCCGCCCTCGGACAGCAGGCGGAACTGCCACATGGCGAATTTCGCCAGGTCTCCGACGTTCGAGGCGAAGCCGGCGGCGGGGGCGATCCCCCGCGTCTGGAACGGCGCGACGACGTCGCGCGAGCCGTCGCGATGACGGGATCTGTGCCCGATCGCCAGGCGATTGCCTCGAAGATCAATCGGGATTTCAGTGAAGGTGTTATTCATGCCGAGGGGGTCGAGGATATTCGCCCGGATGTAATCCCCGAACGGTTCCCCGGATGTGGCGACCACGATCTCACCCGCCATGCTGAGAGCCAGGTTCGAGTACTGGAAGTAGCGCGACGCCGGGTAGAGGGTCTTCTGATCGTCCAGCCGCGCTTTAATCTCGTCCCGGGTCGGGAACGGATAATCCTCTTCCGTCCAGTAGGGGTAATCCGACTCCCGGGGAAGGCCGGAGGAATGGGTGAGCAGACCGCGCACGGTGATCGGCCCGTCATCGGGATGAACATCTTCGAGGCTGAACCATTCCAGGTGTTCGGTGATCGGATCGTCCAGCCGCAACCTGCCGGCGTCGCGCTG
>JAZGDH010000073.1:0-2645 GCA_036477555.1 Acidobacteriota bacterium | reverse complement strand
AAGACGCGGGGCAGATCGAGCAGTTCGGCGAGGCGCGCGGCCAGCGGGGCCTGGAACGGATGGTGGTAGAGGTTCGAACAGTGCAGGATCGTCTCGTCGCTCTCCGTCGCCTCGCGAAGCGCCTCCAGGATCCGCGGGTGCGCATGACCGAGGGCGTTCACCGCGATCCCCCCGAGCAGATCGAGATACTCCCGGCCGTCCGCATCGACGACGCGGCAACCGCGGCCGGAGACAATCACGATCGGCGCACGCGCATAGGTCGGGAACAGGTAGCGGGATGCCAGATCAATCGTCCGATGCATGGCCGGCCCCCTCATCGGCTCATCTCCTTGAGCGCCTCGCGCAGTGATCCCCTGTCGTCGGCCCCCACCACGCGCGTCCCCTCGATGGCGCTCCCGACCAGCGCGCGGGTCAGCCCCTCCTCACCGGGGCCGAGGATCATCACCTCCGGGATGCGGGCGCGCAGCGCGGTGCGGCAGGCAAGCAACTTCGGGATCATGCCCTCGCGCGCCGCACCGCTTTTCACCATGTCGCGCATCTCGCGGATCGTCAGCCGGGTCAGGAACGCACCATCGGCTCCCTGCACGCCCGGCACGTCGGTCATCAGGATGAGACGCCGCGCGCCCAGCCCGGCGGCGAACGACGCCGCCATCATGTCGGCATTCACGTTCAGCCAGCCGTGCTGCGCGTTCCACGCCAGGCTCGCGACGACCGGCAACCGCACCGCGTCGATCAGATCCTGATAGAGGGGCGCGTTCACCGAAACGATCCGCCCCACGGCGCCGAGGTCCCGGTCGTCGACCGGCACGGCATGAGTGCCGCCGGCGTCGGCGCCGGTCATGCCGATGGCGGAGCAACCGAAGCCGAGCAGTGTCCCCACGATCCGGCGGTTGATCAGCCCACCGAGGACCATCAGAGCCACCGGCAGGATCTCCGCGGTCGTCACGCGCTGACCGCCGACGAAGCGACTCTCGATGCCGAGCCTCTCCAGCCACGCGCTCAGCTCGGAGCCGCCGCCGTGCACCACCAGGATCGGCTCGCCGCGCTCCGATGCTCTGGCGACCTCGCTGAGAATCGCGATTCCCGGGCCGCCCTCTCCCATCAGGCTGCCGCCGAGCTTCAGCACCGTCAGGCGCCGATTTGCACGGGTGCTCATCGCGGCAACCCCTCCCCGGCGGGGCGGCCGGTCATGAGATTGAGATTCTGCACCGCCTGGCCGGCGGCTCCCTTCACGAGGTTGTCGATCGCCGAGAACAGGGCGGCCTGCCGTGAGTCGCCATCGCAGATCCACCCGATGGCGCACGCATTGGTGCCCCTCACCTCGGCCGTGGATGGGAGCCCTCCCTCCCCGAGGAGCCGGATGAACGGGGCCTCACGGTAGGCGTCTGTGAAGGCATGGGCGAGATCTGAGGCGCCGGTTCCTTCGCGCAGTCGAAGAGAAATCGAGCAGAGCAGGCCGCGATTGATCGGAGCGAGATGCGGCATGAACACCATGCCGTCCCCCGGCGACAGGTCGAGCAGGCCGGCGATCTCGGCCAGGTGCCGGTGACGGGGCATCCCGTACGGCCGGAGCGATCCCTCAATCTCACAGAAGAGCAGATCCTCGCGCGGGCGGCGACCGGCGCCCGACGCGCCGGAGGTGGCGTGCACGACCACGACCGATGCCGGATCGATCAGATCGGCCCGGCGCAGGGGCATCAGTGCCAGGAGCGCCGCCGTCGGGTAGCAGCCCGGGTTGGCGACGAGACGGGCATCCCTGATCTTCCCGTTCGTCCACTCACTCAGCCCGTACTGCGCCTCGCGGAGCAGGCCGGGCGCGTCATGCTCGAACCCGTACCAGTCGGGATAGTCGCCGGCATCGCGAAGGCGGAAGGCGCCGCTCAGGTCGACAACCCGGAACCCCGCCTCGAGGAGTCGCGGGACGAGGCGAAGGGAGAGGTCCTCCGGAGTTGCCAGCACCGCGTATCGCACCCCTCGTGCGCGAAGAGAGGCGATGGCGGTGTCGATCGTGTCGTCCTCCCCGATCCCCGAGCAGACGAGATCGACCGTTCCACGAAGAGCCGGGTGGATCGAAGCGAGTGGCGTTCCTTCGCGATCGCGACCGCCGAAGGCGGCGGCGAGACGGAAGGACGGATGACCTGCGAGCAGGCGTGCCGCCTCCCGGCCGGAATAGCCGGTGGCTCCGAACAGCGCGATGTCGATCGTTTTGTCGGTCATCATTCTTCGGCACAAAAAAAAGGCCGGTCCTTTTCGGGGCCGGCCGCGATTCGAAATCTGCGCAGCTACCGGCGCCCGAGAAGCCCGCGGAACCTGAGTTCCAGCACGCGGGCGCTGCGCGGGTCCGGAGCCGCCGCAAACAGTGTGTCGTCGCCTGCAACCGTACCGATCACCTCGGGGATGGCCGCCTTGTCCATGGCGACCCCGAGGGCGTGCGCCAGACCGGGCGACGCCTTGAGGACGAGGAGGTTGCCGGCCCGTGACACATTGGTCAGGTACGAGCGCATCATCCGGTCCATGTTTTCCATGCGTCCGGGCTGGACCGCCCCGCCGTTCGCATCGTCCGCCTCGCGGTACCCCGCGGCGCTCTTCACGAACCCCAGGTCCCTGAGGTCGCGAGAGAGGGTCGACTGCGTCACGCGGATGCC
>JAZGDH010000072.1:0-4213 GCA_036477555.1 Acidobacteriota bacterium | reverse complement strand
GGAGGAGGGCGATGGCTGCCATCACTGCGCGCCTCAGGGAGATGATCGCGCGGGGGCAGGGCATCGTCGCGCTCACCGGAGCGGGAATCTCGGCCGAGTCGGGTGTCCCGACGTTTCGCGGATCGGGCGGGTTCTGGGAGAACCAGCGGCTCGAGGATCTCGCCACCCTCGAGGGTTTCACCCGCGACCCTCGTACGGTTTGGGCGTGGTACGACGACCGACGACGACAGATGGCGTCCTGCTCGCCGAACCCCGGCCACCAGGCCCTCGCCCGCTACGGGCGGCTGCATCCCGATTTCACTCTGATCACCCAGAACATCGACGGCCTGCACCGGGCCGCCGGCAGCCCCCGGATTATTGATCTGCACGGAGACCTGTTCCGCGTCCGCTGCATGGAAGAGGGCGGATCCCGGGAGGACCGGCGCGTGCCGCTGCCCGAAATCCCGCCTCGATGCGACTGCGGATCGCTGCTGCGGCCGGACGTCGTCTGGTTCGGCGAGATGCTCCCGGAGGACGCCATGCGCGACGCCGGGGCGGTGTCCCATGCCGCGGAGCTTTTCCTCGTCATCGGAACCTCCGCGCTGGTGTATCCTGCGGCCTCGCTCCCGGAGATCGCGAAAAGCCGGGGAGCCTATCTGGTCGAGATCAATATCGAATCGACCCCGCTCACGCCGCATGTGGACGAGATGCTGCGGGGCCCGGCCTCGGCGATCCTGCCGGAGTTGCTCGGGACCGGCGGCGTGGGCGGATCCTGAGGACGACGGACCATGCGCGGACTCTATCTCGACTGCTTCTCGGGGATCAGCGGCGACATGATGCTCGGCGCCCTGATCGACCTCGGCGTCCCGCTGGCCCATCTGCGCGATCGGCTCGGCCGGCTGGCGGTCGCCGGCTACCGCATCTCCTCCCGCCGTGTGACCCGGACCCATCTGACCGGCACCAAGGTGAACGTCGACGTGAAGCGCAAGCAGCCCGGGCGCGGCATCGATGAGATCACCCGCATCCTCGACCGCAGCCGCTTGACGGAAAAGGTCCGCAACCGC
This sequence comes from Acidobacteriota bacterium, assembly GCA_036477555.1. Lineage (GTDB taxonomy): Bacteria > Acidobacteriota > Polarisedimenticolia > Gp22-AA2 > Gp22-AA2 > JAPUIN01. The sequence goes on along the minus strand of JAZGDH010000072.1, from coordinate 3,170 downwards.
GCCCTCGACGCATTCAATCTGCTCGTCGATGCGGAAGCACACGTGCACGGCGTTCCCCGGAAGCGGGTTCACCTGCACGAGGTCGGCGCCGTCGACGCCATCGTCGACATCACGGGCACCATGATCGGGCTCGAGAAGCTCGGCTGGCCCCGCGTGGTCTGCTCGCCGCTGAACGTGGGATGGGGAATGGTCGAAATGGCCCACGGCAGCTTCCCGATCCCGGGGCCCGCCACGGCCGAGATCCTCAAGGACCGTCCGTGCTACGCCACCCATGTCGAGGGTGAGCTGGTGACGCCCACCGGCGCCGCGCTCGCGGTGACGCTCGCCGACGATTTCGGGCCGATGCCGCCGATGCGGCTCCGGAGTGTCGGGTACGGCGCGGGGTCGAAGGAGTTCCCGAACCACCCGAATCTGCTGCGCGCCTTCCTGGGGGATTTCGTCGATCGCGGCGCCATCCAGGAGACGGTGCTGGTGATCGAGACGACGATCGACGACATGAATCCCCAGTTGTACGGGCACCTGATGGATCGTCTCTTCGCGGCCGGCGCCCTCGAGGTGTTCTACACGGCGATCCAGATGAAGAAGAATCGCCCCGGCACGATGGTCAAGGTGATCTGCCCGGCCCACCGGCTCGAGGAAGTGAGCTCGGTGATCTTTCGCGAGACGACGACCATCGGGTTCCGTTACCAGCCGATGGGGCGCATCGAGCTCGGGCGCCGGATCGAGATGATCCGGACGCCGTATGGGAAAGTGAGCGTGAAGGTCTCCACGCACAACGGGAACATCGTGCAGGCGACGCCCGAGTACGAGGACTGCCGGGCCCTCTCGCTCAAGTCGGGTGTTGCCCTCAAGGATGTGCAGCGCGCCGCCGCCGCACAGTGCGCACGGATGTTCGAGCCGGCGCCGGCGGCGCCGGCGCATCGGCCCTCGAAGCCGAAATCGCGCGCGCGACGTAAGGGTCGGGTCGGCCTCCCGAAAGCGATCCGCCGGCGGGCGAAAGGGAGGGGGCGGCGCACATCCGCCCGTTCGCGATGATCTACGACAGGTCGAAGGGTGCCCGCATGCTGCGCGTCGTTCTGGAGGTGACCGACGGCGCGCTCGAGCAGGCCGGCCACGTGTCCGGCGAGGCGGGGCTGCGCCTGCCGGTCATGGAGATCGACCGGAGAATGCGCGCCATGGCGGCCAAGGGGGACGTCGATGGCATGTATCACGAGTACCTGAGGGCCCTCACCGAGATTCCCGAGGTCGGTCTGGCGCTTCACAAGCGCCAGCGGAAGAGCCTGGAGTCGGAGTTCTATCGCTTCGTGACCCTGTACTGGGAGTCCGGGGGATGAGCCGTAAGTTTTACCTGACGACTCCTATCTACTATGTGAACGACCAGCCCCATATCGGCCACACCTACACGACGGTGGTGGCCGATGTCCTCGCACGCTTTCATCGGATGAACGGCCAGGAGGTCCACTTCCTGACCGGGACCGATGAGCACGGCCAGAAGATCGAGCGCGCCGCCACCGCGAAAGGGATGAAACCGATCGAGCTGGCCGATCGCGTGGTGGAGCGCTTCCGCGACCTCTGGCAGCGGTTCGGCATCAGCTACGACGATTTCATCCGCACGACCGAAAAACGCCACCGGGCGGGCGTGGAGCACCTGTTCAACAAGATTGTCGCCAAGGGGGACATCTACAAGGGCGCCTATGCAGGCTGGTACTGCACCTCGTGCGAATCGTTCTATCCGGAGAACCTGGTGGTCGACGGCCGCTGCCCCGAACAGGGGCACAAGGTCGAGTGGACCGAGGAAGAGTCCTATTTCTTCAAACTGTCGAAGTATCAGGAGCCGCTCCTCAAGCTGTACCGCGAGCATCCCGAGTTCGTCTTCCCGGAGACCCGCCGCAACGAGGTGATTGCCTTCTGCGAGGCCGGCCTCAAGGATCTCTCGATCAGCCGGAGCAGCTTCGCGTGGGGCATCCCGCTGCCGACCGATCCGAAGCACGTTCTGTACGTCTGGTTCGACGCGCTCAGCAACTACATCACCGCCCTCGGCTACGGCACCGATCGCCGCCTGTACAGCCGGTTCTGGCCCGCCGACATCCACCTGGTCGGCAAGGACATTCTGCGCTTCCATGCGATCTACTGGCCCGCCTTCCTCATGGCGGGCGACGAACCCCTCCCGCGGCGCATCGTGGCGCACGGCTGGTGGCTGCGGGATGCCGCGAAGATCTCCAAATCGAAGGGGGGCGTCGTCGATCCGCTGCCGCTCATCGACGCGTTCGGCGTCGACCCGGTCCGCTACTTCCTGATGCGCGAGATGGTGTTCGGCCAGGATGCCAGCTTCTCCGACGAGGCACTGATCGATCGACTGAACACCGATCTCGCCAATGACCTGGGGAATCTGATCAGCCGGGCCTTGAAGATGGTCGAGGACTACTGCGACGGTGTGGTCCCGAAACCAGCGGCCCGATTCCGCGAGCACGAACCCCTCAAGGCTGCAGCCAAAGAGGCCTGGTCGACCTGCACCAGGAGCTTCGAGGAGCTCGACTTCAGCTCCGGGCTGGCGGCGGTGTGGGAGCTCGTCGGCAGCCTGAACCGCTTCATCGTCCAGAACGAACCCTGGAAGTTGTCCCGGGATCCCGACCGGCGCCGGGAGCTTGATTCCGTCCTTTACAATGTTCTCGAAGGTCTGCGAATCGTGGCCGTGCTGATCACCCCCGTCATGCCGACCGCGGCCGCCGAACTCTGGCGGCGTCTCGGGATCACCGGCGACATCGGAGCCGCCAGCCTGCGACGCTTCACCTGGGGAGAGCTCAAGCCGGGCCGGCCGGTCACGCGCGGCGAAGCCCTCTTTCCGCGGATCGACAAGACCGCCTATCTCGGGGACATACGCATCCCCAAGGAGTCGAGCATGGAGAGACCGAAGGACGCCCCGCCCGTCCCCGCTGCCACCCCCGCTGCAGGTGCCACCCCTGCTACAGAGGCCGCCCCCGCTGCCGGGGCGGAGCCGGACCAGATCACCATCGACCAGTTCGCCCGCATTGACCTTCGCACGGCCCGCATCGTCAAGGCGGAGCCGGTGGCGAATGCCGATCGGCTGCTGCAGCTCACCATTGACACCGGGGGATCCACCCGGACCATTGTGGCCGGGATCGCGAAGCGCTACAGCCCTGAGGCTCTCG
>JAZGDH010000071.1:0-5913 GCA_036477555.1 Acidobacteriota bacterium | reverse complement strand
TCCGAATATCAATTGCGTCGCGACACCCCCCTCTTCCAGGAGGAGGTCGGAGAGCGCATCGAACGGATCGCGGCCCCTTCGCTTCCCGATCTCCGTGATGGTCAGATGCTCGTAGCACTTGTTGCCTGGTCCGTCGACGTGCGCCAGATGGATACGGTCCCATCCGCATTCACGTGCGATGTTCATCGTCCAGCGTCCGGGCTCCTCCCAGGGAGGCCAGATCGGTGCGCTGTCCCGCACCTCCTCCTTCATTCGAGCGCGGAGGCGTTCGTCGCGCAGGCGTTCCAGGAACGCACCGACACCCCCGTCCAGCGACCAGGGCGGATAGAGCGCCAGCATCGTCGTACAGACAGCCGTGTAGGGGATCACATCGGCCGTCAGCGCCACTCCCTCCCGCACGGCGTCGTCATGGATCCGCAGAACCGACTCGGTGCCTGCCCAGGCGCGCGGTCCGACCGTCTCGACATGCGAGTGGTGCACCGGCGCATCGCTGCGCTTCCCCACCTCGACAATCTCAAGCACGGCCATCTCCAGAGTCTCGAGACTGCTGCCGCGCTGGTGGAAGGCGGCGAAGCCCCCCGCGGCGGCCGACGCCTGCGCCACCATCGTGAGCTCCTCGGTGTCGGCAAACTGCCCCGGAGGGTAAATCAACCCGAACGAGACTCCGAACGCACCCTGTTCGACCGCCTCGCGGACGATACGATCGAGCGCGGCCTGTTCCTCCGGGGAAGGGCGGCCGGCCCGCAATCCCATCGCCGCCGCGCGCGCGGGGCCATGAGCGACGAGGGTTGCGACGTTGAGCAACACGCCCCGCGTTTCGAGGGAGTCCAGATAGGAGTCCATCGAGTCCCAGTCCCACGAGACACCCTCCGGCGTGATGAAGCCGCAGACCCGGGAGACCTGCTCGCGCGTCGCGTCCGAGACGGGGACGCATCCGATCCCGCAGTTTCCCAGAAGCTCGGTGGTAATCCCCTGACGGACGCGCCCTTCCAGCAGGACCGCCTGTCGATCGAGCGGCAGGGCGACGCAAAGATCGGAATGGGAATGGAGATCGACGAATCCGGGCGTGACGCATCGTCCCCGAGCGTCAATCCGTGTGGCGGCTGCCCCGAGAGAGGAGCCGATCACCGCGATACGGTCACCTTCGATCCCGATGTCGCCGCGCCGGGGCGGACGGCCGGAACCGTCGATAATCTCTGCGTTGGCGATAACCAGATCCAGCGAACACCTCCGCGGGACACGCGGTGCGGAACTCCTGGGGCGGAATATTATACACGTCGATTCGGTGCGGGACTTTCAGCGGGTGTAAGACCGGCAGATTCGGGCGCGGTGGGCATTGATCTGCCGTCGGCGAGCCTTGAGATTGCCGGCTCCCTGGCCGCAGTCGGCGCAGCCCGGGTAGGTGCGGAGCGCATGACGATAGCAGCAGTCGCCGAGGTTGTACCAGACACCGAATTTCCAGCAATAGAAGTCGGCGTCCGGCGGGCGGTAGGTGCACTTCAGGATCGTCTGCCGGGCGGCGGGCGGATTATGCCCGCCGTTTTTCCCGCTCGTGCGGAGTGCCCGCAGACCACGCTGTCCGGGGCTCTGCTTCAGTGGATCCGTTGCGCTCATGGCCGCCTATTGTAATCGAAGCGGCACGTGGCCGAAAGGCCCGCTTCGCAAGATGCGGAGAGCCGGATCCAGGCGTTCAGAACTGGGATGCGTACGCTCTCACACGGCGGATGTACGTTTGCACCCCCTTCGTGCGAGGAACTCCGCCGTGCTTGACGACGGTCATCTCACCGGCCAGGTACCCCGCCAGGGCGCGATTGACATCACCCTTGAAAAGCTCGAGAAGGTACCGCAGATATTTTGTTCCGGCATTGATGTTCTGCGCCGGGTCATCGATCGAACGGGCACCGAAACGCGCGGCCGTCGCCGGCATCAACTGCATCAGTCCGCGGGCGCCGCTCCTGGATCGGGCGCGCGGATTGAAGTTCGACTCCGCCTTGATCACCGCGAGAATGAGGCGCGGGTCGACACCATGTCGGGTGGCGGTTTTCTGCACAACCTTTATGTAGGGGCGCGCACTCTCGAAATGGGGACCATCCTTCCGGATCCTGCCTCGCGGAGATTCCGGGACATGACCGAGAACGCTCCCCTCCATCCTGGCGGCCGATCGCGGACCGTCCGTCGACGCGCCGGCGGGGCGAATCGCTTCCGGGCATCCAGATTTCCGTGACCCGGGCTCGGGGTTGCCGGCCAGGGCATCGAGCCCCGCACGTGCGCCGGCACTGAACGGATTGAGCTCCAGCGCGTAGAGATAGTGCGTGAGCGCCCTCCGAGATTTTCCGCCGGCTGCCTTCCGGTCCCCTCGCGCTACTTCTTTTGCGGCACGGGCTTCCTCGCGCTGCGAAACAACGATCTTCGATCCGGCGTTTGCGGGCCCCGGCACAAGAAACAGGGTGCCGATCAAGAGCACTCCACTCATCATCCTTCGAATCATCATCAACCTCCATAGCGGGTGGCGCAGTGTGGCAGCGGCGGACGCGTCGCTGTTGAATATGGTGCCTCGGAAGGTCGAAGCGCCAATCAGGGCACTCGAACTTGAACTCCCTCGCGCCCGGCGGTAAAGTCAGCCATTCGGCGGGTCTTCAGGGAGGGCATCACGAATGGCGGAAACGGGATCGGGGGCTGCGCAGCGCTCACGGCCGTGGTGTCTGATGCTGGCGTCGATTTTGTTGTCAGGATGCGTCTCCGAGAGACCCCCCCTCCCGCCGGAGGAGTCGGTCGTCGTGCCGGCAGAAGGCACAGTGGTGATCTACGTGGAGGTTCCGCGCCGGACCGCAGCACCAATCCTCAGCACGTTCACCCATCAGAGCAAGGTCGAAGTCGAGGCGATCTATCGAGAAAACCTCGGCGAGGATTTCATCCCTCAGCTGAAGCGCGAGGCGGCGGCGGGCCGTGTCGATCTCTTCTGGGGCGCTTCGCCCCTTTCCGCCATGGAGCTCGTGGACTCCGGACTGGTGCAGCCGTTTCGCCCTGCCGGCGCCCGCCCGGTCCCTTTTCAATACCGGGATCCACAATTCCGCTGGGTCGGTTTCGCGGTCAACCCGCGAGTGATTCTCTACAACACCGATCGGGTCGAGCGGGAGGACGCGCCGCAATCGATCTGGGATATGGCCCGCCCGCCATGGGGAGGGCGCGGTGCGTTTCCGTCGATCGCGTGGGGCGCGGCGGCGTTTCACGCGGCGACGGTCACTTCGATCTGGGGAGAGGAGCGTGCGCGCGCTTTTTTTGAAGAGGTGCGCACGAACGGAACACTCCTCGTAAAGGACGACGCGGCGGTACGGCAGGCCGTCTCCTCGGGGCAGGTGGAGTGGGGGGTGCTCGCGATGGATGAAGCGGTTTGCGCAAATCGAGATGGAGAGCCGGTCCACATCTTCTTCCCCGATCGTTTCAATCTCGGTGCCATCGTCACCCCTCAGGTCGCGGTTCTGCTGCGTGACGCTCCGAATCCGGCTCAGGCCAAGGGCGCGTTCGCCTACCTCTTCTCGACGGAAGCCGCCTGGCAGATGGGGCAGTTCGACTGCGCACTGATCACGCTCATTCCAAACATCCCCAGACCGGATTGGGTCCCGTCCCTGGCGGTGTTCAACGTTACTCAGCTCGATAACGCCGCGGTCTTCGAGGCATACCGGTCGCACGCCGACTATTTCCGGCGATGGGCGGAGTCCGGGGGGACGGACGGGACGCTGCCGGCGACCTCTCCTTGACGCATACGTCGATTCCTTGACGCAATTCCACGGAAACCCGCGCCAGCACTGGATTTCCCGTTGCGGCGACCTGCCGCCGATCGTATAGAATATGAAGCTTACAGGGGGGCGTCGCACCCCTGCATCCCCGGGGCTCCAATGCATGCACCACCTCAGGACCCACCGTCGGCATCGACGGGTGTCCCTGCGCGTAAATTCCGGATTCTGGTCGTGGACGACGACCGGGACAGTGTCGATCTGCTCGCCGAATGGCTCGGCATGGAGGGATACCAGGTCCAGACGGCCACTGACGGCAGCACCGCGCTGCAGCAGATCTCTCCGCGGCCTCCCGATCTGATCCTCCTCGATCTGATGATCCCACCGCCCGACGGGATCGAGGTGATCCGCACGGTCAAGAAGGATCGCGCCCTGGCCGGGATCCCGATCGTCGTCATGACGGTCAAGCGCGATGTCGCCTCCAAGGTCCAGGCCCTTCGTGCCGGAGCGGATGAGTTCATCGTGAAGCCGTTTCACTTCGATGAGCTTGACGCGGTTCTGCGTGCCGCGCTCAAGAGACGGTACCTGTACAGCTCGCTTGAACGATCCAATCGACAACTGCGCGAGACCAACGAGCGGCTCCTGAAGATGTCGGTGACCGACGATCGCACCAATATGCTCAATGATCGCTATCTGAACAGGAGACTCAGTGAGGAGTTCAAGCGGGCGCAGCGCTACGGCGCCCCCCTGTCCGTGGTCATCCTCGATCTCGACCACTTCAAGCAGATCAATGACAAGTATGGCCACGATTGTGGAGACCAGGTCCTGCGCTCGTTTGGCAAGGTGGTGCTCGACAGCGCGCGCGAGACCGACATCGTCGGCCGCTTCGGTGGCGAGGAATTCCTGATGATCCTCCCGAATGCAGTGGGGATACGCGCCGCAATCGTCGCCGAGCGCGTCCGCCGGGCGGCCGAGGAGCAGGTGTACAAGTACAAGGAATTCCTCGTTCGGGTCACCGTCAGCGCAGGGATCGCCTCCTACCCGGCGAATCGCCAGGTGCGCACCGAGGCCGATCTGCTCAAGGCGGCGGACGACGCGATGTACCGGGCCAAGAAGGTCTCGCGCAACAAGGTGATCATCGATCGCGCTTCAATGCCGAGCGACATCATCGAGGGTGATCTCTCCTCCATCTTCAAGGCATCCCTGGAGGCTCCTCCTCCGACCGGCCCCGACAACTCCGAGGAATGAATCGGCTCCCCGGGAGCGCACCGTTCTTCGCCCGTCTCCACGCCCCGTGCTAACCTATGGGCCTGTGCGAGTATTGCGTGGGGTCGCGCGCGATACTCGCACAGGCTCCCCGCTGCCTCGTGCCGATCCGGGCCGTTCCCCCCGATCGACGCCGGAGTGAAGCGATGGCATCCCGTCGATCCCGATCGCGGGCGCGCAGGCGCAGGCGCCCTTCAGTTCTCGCCGGTCTTTTCAAGCTCGGGCTGGGACTCATCGTTCTTCTCGCCGGCGTCCTCACCGTCGCCTTCGTAGATGCCAACTGGCGCTTCTCCCGGCTCTCGCGAAACACCTCCACTCGAGTGTTTTCGGCCCCCTTCGTGCTCGAGGAGGGACTCTTTGTCGAACGGCGCGATCTGACCGAACGACTCTCCCGGCTGGGATATCGCACCGTGCAGGGTCTGCCGACGCGCCCCGGCGAATACTCCCGCCGGTTTCGTTCGTACGATATTTACCTCAACGGGTTTGACTATCCGGACGAGCCCTCCGAACCATTACTGGTGAGGATCCGCATGGGGTTCGGCCACGTGGCGCGGATCATCAATCTCGATACCGGCGCGACCCTCGAGCAGGCGCGGCTCGAGCCGGAGGCCCTCAGCATCTTTTCGGGAGACACGCATACCGATCGCGCCCTCGTGCCGCTCGACGAGTTGCCGGATCAGCTCATCAATGCCGTCATCTCCGTCGAAGATCGCCGCTTCCACCGCCATCCCGGGATCGATCCGAAGGCGATCGTCCGCGCCTTCCTGGCCAATCTGCGCAGTGGCGGGATCGTGCAGGGCGGCAGCACCATCACTCAGCAGCTGGCCAAGAACCTCTACCCGAACTCCGGGAACCGCACCATCGTGCGTAAGATCTGGGAATCACTGGCGGCATTCGGGCTCGAAGCGTTCCG
>JAZGDH010000070.1:0-2869 GCA_036477555.1 Acidobacteriota bacterium | reverse complement strand
AGCGGGGATGATGGTCGGATCGACGCGCGTCTTCGCGCCCGGCACCCTCCTGATGCTCGAGGTAAAGCTGCCCTCGGGCAAGTACGTTATGGAGGGGATCGTGATCTGGGCGCGCGAGGGGCCGGTGCAGTGGTTGTCGACCGGTCGCGTCGGCATGGGAATCGCCCTCATCAAACCTCCCGAGGATTTCCTGCGCACCCTGAACGCCCCTCCGCCCGCCGCCTGACCACCGGCCGCCCGAGGGCTGGTGGTCTAAACCGGCCCGTCTGACCGAATGCCCCGCCACCCGCCGCGCCCCGAGCCGCCGGGGATGTTAGACTGACCGCGGCGCGCGACGCTTCGCCGTCCGCGGCCACGGAGGGCGGTGGCGATTCGAGCGGCCTCGGACGATTCGAACGCGGCGGCCGGTCAGGCCCGGCGCGAGCCGCCGGCACCCCGTCCCGGGGAGCCGGGCAGATTCAAGAAGCTGATCTTCGGGGGGATCCTCGCCGCCGGTGTCGTCGGATTCGCCGAAGCGACCTGCGCCATCTACTATTTTGTCGCCCTCCCCGAACAGCGGCGCGTGGCAGTTGAAAGCGCCATCGGGCTCGGAGCGACCGGCCCCAATCAGACGGTACGCTACGTCGCGCACCCCTACTTCAACTTCGTCAACAATCCTCTCTACGCGACCGCCGGCGGCCTCCGCCCGCATGGACCAATCGGGATCCGCACGACCTCCGGGCCGCCGACCGAGAAGCGGGACGGGGTGACCCGGATCATCGCCCTGGGCGCCAGCACGACGTACGGCTACTATTTCGAGGATGGGTCGCGCGTCTGGCCAAGCCTGCTCGAGGCGGATTTCCGGCAGGGGATCGACCCCGACATCGAGGTGCTGAGCGTATCGGTGCCGAGCCACACGACCTACGAGCTGATCGGCGTCGCGGCAATGTGGATCCCCGAGTTTCATCCCGACGTGGTGCTGCTGCACACCGGGCTCAACGATGCGTTCACCGTCGCCTTTCCGGACGAGGGAGGTCCGGACAACTCCGCCTTCCGCCACGCCTGGACCCATCGGCCGTTGCCGCCGTTCGTGCGCGGGATGATGCGTTCCAGCTACCTCGGCCGCGTCATCGGCATGGGATGGCTCGCGCGCGGCAGCCACGCCGTCGGGGACATGACCCGCGCCATGCAGTTCCCACGGCCGGACCGCAGATCCGCCGAGGAGAACATCGAACGGGCGACGGGCCGGTATTTCCGGCGCAATGTCGAGACGATCGTGGCGCTGGTCTCCAGGGTAGGGGCGGTCCCGGTTCTGATCAACATGCCGCTCAATCCGGACTGGAAAACCGGTCAAGACTTTTACTACGATGCCGTCTCTGCGGCGGTCCGCCGCAATAACGGGATCCTGGCGGAGATCGCGGAGCAGGAAGGACTGGTCCTGGTCGATCTCTACTCGCGGATGCGCGACCCGGGGATCTACCTCGACGCGGTGCACGTCAACGACGAGGGGATGCGCCAGAAGAGCGCCCACGTCGGCGCGGCGATCCGGCCCCTCCTGCCATAATAAGGAAGCATCTCCGTCCGGACCGATTCCAACCTTTCCCGGCCCCGCGGCACTTAGAGGTCAGGAGCCTCGTGCGGGGAGACCGCCGCCGGGGACCGGGAGGACGATCCGGTGCAGTCAGTGGCGATTCAGCTTCAGGAGAGACCAATCCAACCGGACGATCTGATCCAGCGGATGCAGCGCGGGGACGTCGATGCCTTCGAGGCGCTCTATCGGGAGCACGCCGGCCGGGTCTACGCCCTGTGCCGGAGGCTTTGCGGCGATCCGGCCCGGGCGGAGGAGCTGACCCAGGACGCGTTCGCGCGCGCCTGGCAGCACCGGCACAGTTCGCGCCCCGGCGCCGCGTACACCGGATGGCTCTGTCGGATCGCCATCAACCTGGCGTTGACCGATGCGCGCAGCCGGATCCGGCGCGAACGGAAGGAGGTGCCGGTCCGGGAAGGTGCGGTGCCGATCGGCGAGATGTCCGGTCCGGTGGCCGCGCCGCGGGTCGCTCACCCGCTCGATCTGGAGAAGGCGATCGCGGGGCTGCCGGAGGGGGCCCGCAGGGTGTTTGTGCTGCACGACGTCGAGGGATACCGGCATGAGGAGATCGCGGAAATGATGGGGCTTGCGGTCGGAACGACGAAGGCCCAGCTGCACCGGGCACGCCGGCTTCTGCGCGAGGCGCTGTCGAAGTGAAGCCGACTCGCCACCGGCGCGGCCGGCGGCGTGGATCGAGGTTGCGAGAAAGCGAGGCGTTGGCACCATGAAAATCTGCAAGGCGATGGACGAAACGAGATTGAGCGAATACGTCGATGGTGAACTCGCCGCGGCGGCGCGCAACGAGATCGAGCGGCACCTGCGCGGTTGCGCCGACTGCCCCGGCATCGTGGATGAGATGCGGGCGATCCGTTCGGCCGCGGCCGGGTTGCCGCGTGAGATCGAGCCACCTCGCGATCTCTGGTCGGGAATTGCGAGCAGGATCGAAGGTTCCGGCGCGGCCGCGCCGGCCGATCCCGACGAGATCACGCCGGTCGGTTCGGGGGAGGTCACGCCGGTCGGTTCGGGCGAGGTCACGCCGGTCGGTTCCGGCCGGTTCCATGTGGCGCGCTCCTGGAATGTCGGCCTGGCGGCGGCCGCAGCGGTGGTCATCCTGGTGGCAGGGGCCGCCTTTCTGATGAGGGATGACCGGCGGCTTGCGGATGGAGAGGCGACCCCTCCGCCCGGGGCGTCGGTCACCCTCGCTTCGCTCAAGGCCGCTGGCGCCGGCTACCGGCGGATGACGGCGGAGCTCGAGACTCTGATCGAGGCGCGCAGGGGCGATCTGTCGCCCGCCACGTTGTC